>DATJFN010000081.1:0-12286 GCA_035495635.1 Steroidobacteraceae bacterium
TCTGGTCGAGGACGGCCGCGCCGGCGGCCGCTCCCGTGGTCGTCGTCTTCATGGCGAATGGCTATCATAACTCCCATGGTGCGCATCCTCGGCCTCGATCCCGGATCGCGGATCACGGGTTATGGCGTCGTGGATGCCGGCCGGGACGGTGTCCGCTACGTCGCGAGCGGGTGCATCCGCGTCGGCGACGGGGCGATGGCGGGTCGCCTGCTCGAGATCCACCGGCACGTCGCCGAGCTCGTGGATGCCTACGTGCCCGGCGAAATCGCCATCGAAAAGGTATTCATGCACCGCAACCCCGACAGCGCGCTGAAGCTCGGCCAGGCACGCGGCGCCGCGCTCTGCGGTGCCTGCCATGCCGGCGCGTCGGTCTTCGAATACGCCCCTCGCGCCGTGAAGCAGACGGTGACGGGCACGGGCGGCGCCGAGAAGGCGCAGGTCATGCACATGATCAAGGCGCTGCTGTCCCTCCAGGGACGCCTCAGCGCCGACGCCGCCGACGCCCTGGCGATCGCCGTTTGCCATGCCCAGCACCGGAATGGCGCGCATGCCCGCGCCGGGAACGGCCGGTGATCGGTCACCTGCGCGGGAGGCTGGTCCGCAAGGCGCCGCCGGCGCTCATCGTGGACGTCAATGGGGTCGGCTACGAGCTCGAGGCGCCAATGTCGACGTTCTACCGGCTGCCCGAGCTGGGCGCGGAAGTCGAATTGCACACGCACCTCGTCGTGCGTGAAGACGCGCACCTGCTCTACGGCTTTGCGACCGAGGACGAGCGCCGCCTGTTCCGCGACCTGCTGCGCGTGACCGGGATCGGCCCGAAGATCGGGCTGGCGCTGCTGTCGGGGATCGACGTCGACACGTTCATGCGCTGCGTCGAGGCGCAGGACGTGGACGCGCTCACGCGCATCCCGGGCATTGGCCGCAAGACGGCAGAGCGGTTGCTCGTCGAGATGCGGGATCGCATTCGCGCGCTCGGCCAGATGCCCAGCGCGACGCCACGCGCCAATGGCGGCGCGCGCGCCGAGGCGTATGCGGCCCTCGTCGCGCTCGGCTATCGGCCCGTCGAGGTGAATCGCCTCCTACAGAGCGTCGAGGAGGAGGGCGCAGGCACCGAAGAGCTGATCCGCCGCGCATTGCAGGCAGCGGCCCGGTAGGATCACGCCCATGATCGAGCAGGACCGGGTCACGACGGCGACCGCGACGCGCGAGGACGAGGACTTCGCGCGCAGCGTGCGTCCACGCCGGCTGGACGAATACATCGGCCAGGCCCCAGTGAAGCGGCAGATGAGCATCTTCATCGAAGCCGCGCGCCGCCGGAACGAGGCGCTCGACCATGTCCTCATCTTCGGCCCGCCCGGCCTCGGCAAGACGACGCTCGCGCACATCGTCGCGCACGAACTCGGCGTGGGCCTCCGGCAGACGTCCGGGCCCGTGCTCGAACGTCCGGGCGACCTGGCCGCGATCCTGACGAACCTGCAGCCGCGAGACGTGCTGTTCGTGGACGAGATCCATCGACTGAGCCCGGTGGTCGAGGAGATCCTCTACCCCGCGCTCGAGGACTTCCAGCTTGACATCATGATCGGCGAGGGACCGGCGGCGCGCTCCATCAAGCTGGACCTGCCGCCGTTCACGCTGGTCGGCGCCACGACGCGCGCGGGTCTCCTGACATCGCCGCTCCGCGACCGATTCGGGATCGTGCAGCGGCTCGATTTCTACGGGCGCGACGAGCTCCGGCAGATCGTCCTGCGCGCCGCAGGAATCCTCGGGCTCTCCATCGACGAGGCCGGGGCAACCGGGCTCGCCCAGCGCTCGCGCGGCACGCCGCGTATCGCCAATCGCCTGCTGCGGCGCGTGCGCGACTTCGCGGAAGTGAAAGCGTCGGGCCGCATCGATGCCGACGTAGCGAAGGCCGCGCTCGATCTCCTCGAGGTCGACCTCGAGGGATTCGATCTCCTGGACCGTCGCTTTCTGCTCACGGTGATCGAGAAGTTCGCCGGCGGCCCGGTCGGCATCGACAGCCTCGCCGCCACGCTCGGCGAGGAGCGCGATACGCTGGAGGACGTCGTCGAGCCCTTCCTGATCCAGCAGGGCTTCCTCGTGCGCTCGGCGCGCGGGCGCGTCGCGACACCTGCGGCCTGGCGCCATTTCGGGCGCGAGGCGCCGCAAGCGGAAGCCGGCGGCGGCAGCCTGCCGCTGTTCCGCGGTTAGGCGCTCAACTTGGGAGTCTTCACGATCCCGGTGCGGGTCTACTGGGAGGACACCGATGCCGGCGGCGTCGTCTACTATGCGAGCTACCTCAAGTTCCTCGAGCGCGCACGCAGCGAGTGGCTGCGGGCGCTCGGCATCGACCAGGTGGCGCTACTGCGCGACGAACGCCTGCAGTTCGTCGTGGTCGAAGCGAACATCCGCTACCACCGCCCTGCGCGGTTCGACGATGAGCTCGTCGTGTCGGTGAAACTCGAGGAACTGCGCGGCGCTTCGGTCGTCCTCGGGCAGGACATCCACCGCGCCCGCGGTGAAGGTGACCACCTCATCAGCGCGACGATCCGCGCTGCCTGCCTCGCCTCCGACAGCTTGCGGCCGAGGCCGCTGCCGAAGGCCCTGGCCGCGCAACTCTGAAGGGAAACGCCTTGAACGGATCGCACTCCATCCTCCAGCTCCTCCTCCAGGCCGGACCGGTCGTGAAGGTGATCATCGCGATGCTGCTGCTGGCATCGCTCACGTCGTGGAGCATCATCTTCCGCAAGCGGCGGCTCCTGTCGCAGGCGGAAAGCGAGGCGAACAAGTTCGAAGGCACGTTCTGGTCGGGCGGCGATCTCGGCAAGCTCTACCGCCAGATCGGATCGCGCAACAAGCCGCCGGTCGGCATGGAGAGCATTTTCGAGGCGGGCTTTGGCGAGTTCACACGGCTGCGCTCGCAGTCGGTGCCGGCGGTCGAGCTCCTCGAAGGCGTGCGGCGCACAATGCGCGTCGCGCAGCTGCGCGAGATCGACCGGCTCGAGGCGAGCCTCGCGACGCTTGCGACGGTCGGATCGACGAGCCCCTATGTCGGCCTCTTCGGCACCGTCTGGGGCATCATGGGCGCCTTCCAGGGCCTCGGCGACGCGCAGCAGGCGACGCTCGCGATGGTGGCTCCAGGCATCTCGGAAGCGCTGATCGCGACCGCCGCGGGCCTCTTCGCGGCGATCCCCGCGGTCGTCGCCTACAACCGCTACGCGGACAAGGTCAGCCGGCTGGAGCTGCGCTACGACGCCTTCATGGACGAGTTCTCTACGTTGCTGCAGCGTCACGCATCCTCGAGGGCCTGAGATGCCCGCCCACAAGCGCGGCCGCAAGCTGATGGGCGAGATCAACGTCGTGCCCTACATCGACGTCATGCTGGTGCTTCTCATCATCTTCATGATCACGGCGCCGCTCCTCACCCAGGGCGTGCAGGTCGAGTTGCCCGACGCCGACGCAAAGCCCATCGACCCGGCCCTGCTCAAGGATCGCGAGCCGCTCGTGCTGTCGGTGGATCGCGACGGCAGATACTTCCTGAACATCGGCGGCGACGAAGATAGTCCCGTCAATGAGGCCGAGGTGGCGCGTCGCGCGGGCGCGGTCCTCGGACGTGACCCGGCTACGCCGGTGCTGGTGAAGGCGGACGAGCGTGTCCCGTATGGGAGCGTGGTGCGCGGCATGGTGCTCCTGCAGAAGGCGGGCGCCACCAAGATCGGCTTCCTGACGGACCCGAAAGCAGTCCGGGCGCTCGAGGAACTCGAGCGCAAGCGATGAGCAGCACCATGCGGCCGCCCATCGCGCCCATCGGCTGGTCGATCGCGCTGCATGCGGTGCTCGCAGGGCTACTGATCTTCGGCCTGTCCCTGCCGAAGCGCGACGAGCAGCCGGTGATCCTGCCCATCGACGCGGTGGTCGTCGACGATGCCGTCCTGCAGGCGGCCGGACGCAAGCGCGAGGACGACCAGCGCGCCGAAGTGGAAGCCCGCAAGCGGGCGGCGGCCGAAGCCGAGGAAAAACGGCTGGAAGAGGAGCGCATCGAGCAGGAACAGGAGCGCCAGCGGGCCGAGGAACAGGCGAAGCAGGAGGCGGAGCAGAAAGCGGCGCAGAAGGCGAAGGCCGAGGCCGATGCGAAGCTGAAGGCGGAAGCCGACGCGAAACGCAAAGCCGACGCGAAGGCGGCCGCCGACAAGAAGCGCGCGACGCAGGAAAAGCACGACCGGGATGCGCGTGAAGCGGACTTGCGTGCGAAACTCGAGGAAGAGGAAACCCGAACCAGTGCGGGCTTCCAGAGTCTCAAGGCGAGCTACGTGCGCGCGATCCAGGCGCACGTCGAGCAGCGCTGGTACGAGCCTCCGGGCGTCGCGGCCGGACTCAGTTGTACTATCTACGTGACGCAGATTCCGGGAGGCGAAGTGACGGGCATGCGATTCGGCACCTGCAATGGCAATGCTGCGGTGCGCCAGTCCATCGAGACGGCGGTGCGGAACGCGTCGCCCTTGCCCGCGCCGCCCGAGCCCTCGCTATTCGAACGCGAAGTCGAGCTGGTGTTTACGCCCAAGGAGAATTGACGTTGATGCTGCGACGCGGACTGCTGCTCATGCTTGCCCTGGCCTGGCCGATAAGCCAGGCGAACGCCCAACTCACCGTCCAGATCCTGCGCGGCATGGCCGACTCGGTCCCGATCGCCATCGTGCCGCTCGGCTGGGAGGGTGCCGGCGACGCTCCCTGGGATGTCGCTGCAACAGTCCAGTCCGACCTCGAACGCAGCGGGCGCTTCCGTCCGCTGGCGCGCGAACAGCTCATCGAGCAGCCGCGTACCGCGGCCGAGGTGGACGCCGCGGACTGGCGCATGCTGAAAGTGGACTACGTGCTGGTCGGAAAGCTCTCGCCCGCCTCGGAGGGCCGCTATGAGCTCCGCTACGAGCTCGTCTCGGTCGCGAACGGCGAGCGCCTCCTCGGCACGACCATGCCCGTCGACGGCAAGGCTTTGCGGCGCGCGAGCCATCGCGTCGCCGACGCGGTGTACGAGAAGATTCTCGGCGTGCGCGGGGCTTTCGCGACGCGCGTCGCCTACGTCGCGGTCGAGGGACCGGTGACCAAGCGCAGCTATCGCCTGGTCGTCGCCGATTCCGACGGCGCCAACGAGTACACCGTGTTCGGGTCGCCGGACCCGATCATGTCGCCGGCCTGGTCGCCCGACGGCCGGTCGCTCGCCTACGTGTCTTTCCACACGGGCCTGGCCGCGGTCTATGTGCAGACCCTGAGCACGGGTCAGCAGGTCCAGGTGTCCGCCAAGGCCGGCATCAACGGAGCTCCCAGTTTTTCGCCGGACGGCAAGCAGCTCGCGCTCGCGCTTTCGCGCCGCGACGGCAACGTGGACGTCTACATCCTCCACCTCGGCACCCAGGCGCTCAAGCGCGTCACCGACGATCCCGCCATCGACACGGAGCCGGCTTGGTCGCAGGACGGACGCTCGCTGTATTTCACGTCGGACCGTGCCGGTGCGCCGCAGGTCTACGTCGTAGGCCTCGACGAGGGCGCGCGTCCGCGGCGCATCACCTACGACGGCAGCTACAACGCGCGCCCACGGGTTGCTCCCGACGGCAGCATGCTGGCTGTCGTCACGCTCGACCGCGGCGCTTACCGGATCGGAGCGGTGGACGCGAAACTGGGCTCCTTGCAGGTGCTGAGCAGCGGCCAGCTCGACGAGTCGCCGTCCATCGCACCAAACGGCGCGGACATCTTGTACACGAGCCGCGTAAACGGCCGCGATACGCTCGCGATCGTCTCGAGCGACGGCCGCATCCAGCGCCAGATCGCAACGAGCAGCGGTGAGCTGCGGGAGCCCGCCTGGTCCCCCTTCCTCAACTAGCGGGCGTGACGCCTCGCGGCGCCTGTGTTAGAAGAGCGCGGCACGTTGGAGCCCAAATGATGAACCAAGGAGTGCGATCGATGCGTGCGTTTCCTGTGCTCGGAATCCTGCTGGGTGCCCTGATGCTGGCCGGTTGTCCCAAGAAGCCGACGACGGCGCCCGAGACTTCGGGGTCGGCGGCCGAACAAGCCGGCGCATCCGCGGGGCAGGGCGAGGGCCAGATCGGCGAGGGCCGCGAGCTGCCCGGCGCGTCCGGCAGCCCGACCGGCGGGCCCGCGGGCGTCGCGCACATCATCTACTTCGATTTCGACCGCAGCGACATCCGGCCCGAGTACGCCTCGCTGATCACGTCGCACGCCAAGTACCTTGCCGGCGCGAGTGCGGTCAAGATCCGCCTCGAAGGCCACACGGACGAGCGCGGCTCGCGCGAGTACAACATCGCGCTGGCCGAGCGCCGCGCCCAGGCGGTGCGGCGAGCCCTGATGCTCCAGGGCGCGCAGGACACGCAACTGACCACGGTCAGCTATGGCGAGGAGCGGCCCGCCGTCGCGGGCAGCGACGAGGCCGCTTACGAAAAAAACCGCCGCGTCGAGCTGGTGTACGGCCGGTAAGGCATCAGGATGCGGAGCGCCGGTTTAATTATCATCGCTCTCGCCGCGGGCCCCGCGCTCGCCCAGTCGAAGAACGAGCGCCTCGACATGCTGGAGTCCCGCATGAGCGCCGTGGAGCGGCAGCTCGAGAACCAGGGCCTGATCGAGATGTCGCGCCAGATCGAGGTGCTGACGGACGAGGTGCGAAAGCTCCATGGCGACCTCGACCAGATGCAGCGCGATCTCGAACGCGCCCGCACGCAGCAGAAAGACCAGTACGTGGACCTCGACACGCGCCTGCGCGCTGCCGAAGCCGCGCTGACCGCGGCCCAGGCGAGCGTGCCGGCCGGCGGCCCGGAGGCGGAGTACCAGGCGGCCTTCAACCTCATGAAGGACGGCAAGTACGACGAGGCAACGACTGCCTTGAAGGACTTTTTGGCCAAGAACCCGCAGCACGAGCTCGCCCCGAATGCGATGTACTGGCTTGGCGAGGCGTATTACGTGCGGCGCGACTACCCGTCGGCGCTCACGGCCTTCGAAGGCCTCCTGAAGGACTATCCCGGCAATCGCAAGACGCCGGATGCCCTTCTGAAGGTAGGATTCTGCCAGGCGGAACTGAAGCGCCCGGGTCCCGCTCGCACCGCGCTGACGCGCGTGGTTCAGGAATTCCCCGATACGCCGGCGGCTGCCGAAGCCAAGGCGCGCCTCGAGCGCATTGGCAACGACGGCGGCGGCTGAGGCCGCGATGTCCGCCGAGCTGTCGGCGGTCCCGGCGGCCGCGCGACTGCGGATCACCGAGACTTTCCTGTCGCTCCAGGGCGAGGCGGACGCCGTCGGCTGGCCGACGTTCTTCATCCGCCTGACCGGCTGCCCCCTGCGGTGCCACTACTGCGATACCGCCTACGCGTTCCACGGCGGGGAGTGGCGCACCGTCGCGCGCCTCATCGACGAGGCGCGCGAGTCGCGCGCGCGGCACGTCTGCGTGACGGGCGGCGAGCCGCTGGCACAGCGCAGCTGCCTCACGCTCCTCACAGTGCTCTGCGAGGCCGGATTCCGGGTCTCGCTGGAAACGAGCGGCGCCATCGACACGAGCACGGTCGACGAGCGCGTCGTGCGAGTAATCGACGTCAAGACGCCGGGCTCCGGCGAGTCGCGACGGAACCTCGACCTCGCGGTACACGGGATCCGCGCCACGGACCAGCTGAAGTTCGTGATCTGCGATCGCGCGGACTACGAGTGGAGCCGCGAGCGCGTCAGCGGCGAGCGGCTCGACGCGCGCTGCCAGGTTCTGTTCTCGCCGAGTTACCAGCAGCTGCCGGCCGCGCAGCTCGCAAACTGGATCCTGGCGGACCGGCTGCCGGTCCGTTTCCAGGTCCAGCTGCACAAGGTCCTCTGGGGTGACGTCCCCGGACGCTGACACCGCGGGAATCGCGGGCACTGCTGCGGTCGTACTCGTATCCGGCGGACTCGACTCGGCGACCACGCTCGCCATCGCCCGCGAGCGCGGGCACCGAACCCACGCGCTCTCGTTCGATTACGGTCAGCGCCACGCCGTCGAGCTCGACGCTGCGCGGCGCGTTGCAAAGGCGCTTGGCACCGCCGAGCACCGCGTGCTCGCGATGCCGATCGGCGAGTTTGGACATTCTGCGCTGACGGACCCGTCGATCGCCGTGCCGGAATCGTCGGGCACCGGCGTCCCGGTGACCTACGTGCCCGCGCGCAATACGGTCTTTCTCGCCTGTGCTCTCGGCTTCGCGGAGGTGCTCGGCGCGCAGCACATCTACATCGGCGTCAACGCGGTCGACTATTCGGGCTATCCCGACTGCCGGCCGGCCTTCATCCGGGCGTTCGAATATCTCGCGAACCTCGCGACGCGCGCGGCGGTCGAAGGTAGGGCGATGAACATTCATGCACCACTGATCGAGCTTTCGAAGGCCGACATCATCCGCCGCGGGACGGCGCTTGGCGTCGACTACGCCATGACCGTGTCCTGCTACCAGGCGGATGGTGAAGGCCGGGCCTGCGGCAAGTGCGACAGCTGCCGCCTGCGGCGGGACGGCTTCCGGGAGGCGGGCATTGCCGATCCGACGCGCTATCGCTGATCGCCTGAAGGCGGGCGGGGCCCTCCTGGCGCTGCTGATCATCGCCGGCTGCTCGATGTTCAGCGACGATGGCGTGCCGCGGTCCCAGCGGCCATCCAATGGTTGGCAGATCGAATTCAGCGAGACCGCGCAGTCCGACGGGTCGATCGAGTTCCTGGTCGCGCCCGTGGGCGTAGGATCAATTGCCGTTTCCGTACCCGTGGGAGCCAACCAGACCGACAACGAGATCGCATCGACCGCGCGGGGCGCCTTCGAATCCGCGCTTGGCGACGCCTACAAGGTCCGGAAGGATCGCGACGCGACGCTTCATGTGAGCAAGGTGACGCACCAGCAACCCGACTTCGCGCTGACGGTCGTCCGGATTACCGCGCAGAACGTGAAGCTCGACCTCGACCGCGAATAGCTAGGGCTTCGCATTCCGCGCGGCTGCGCGAACCGCGGCCACGAATTCCGGATCCCCGCTGCCGCCGACGCGCTCGGTGCGCGCGAGCACGCGCCCTTCGGTGTCGAGGAGCACCAGCGTCGTCGTATGGTTGAATTCCCCATTGGCAAGCGCGCGGTAGCGGACGCCGAGCATGCCGGCGAGGCTGCGCAGGTCCTGCGGCTCGGGGCGCAGCAGGAGCCAGGCCGCGGAATCGAGGTGCCGCTCCGACTTGACCGCCGCGAGCCGCGCAGGCGTGTCGCGATCGGGATCCAGCGTGACGAGGACGTATCCGACCCGCTCACGCTCAGCCGGCGTCAGTCCGCGCTCGATCGCGCGCAGGCCGTCCACCGTCAGAGGACAGACGTACTGGCAGGACGTGTAGAACAGCGTTGCGACCCGCGGCTTGCCTCGCAGGCTCCGCCAGTCCAGCGAGCGGCCCGTGGAATCCGTCATGCGGGCGCTGAGCTGGTAGACGGAGTCGCCGGGCAATGGCCGCTCGGCGACAGCAGCCGCCAGGACAATCGCGGCCACCAGGGAGATCGCGACACGGCGGGCAATCGTTGTCATGGAATATCCTGCGCGCAGCGAAAACCCATGTTGCCGGTGGCATCCGCGGCTTCGAGCGACGACAGCATCGCAACCCGCATGAGGATCGCGTAGTTCTCCCGGTCGTCGGTCGACAACGCACTCGCGCCGCAGAACCGGAGCTTGTCCGCGGCACCCTGCTCACGATTGTCGGAGGAGACGAGGAGTGCGGACGCGTCGTCGATCCACTCCCAGACGAGGCCGTGGAGATCCTGGACACCGTAGACATTGGCGGGATTCTGTCCGACCGGCGGCAGGACGTCGTTCGAGGGACTCGCGTACCACTCGAGGATCGTTTCCCGCCAGGCCGGGTCCGCGCGCGCGTCGCGCCGCGTGGCATCGGCGGACGCCACATATTCCCATTCCAGCCAGGTCGGCAGCCGTGCACCCTGCGCCTCGCAATAGCTGTGCGCTGCGAACCAGCTGACCCAGGTGACCGGCTGGTCGGGGAGGGCGGATGCCCCGGGATCCAGCGGCGCGGCCCATCGTGACAGGTAGCGGGACTCCGCGAGGGCAACAGCTGCACGTCCGCGTTGCCATTCGGGGTGCCGGCGGACGAAAGCCAGGAACTGCGCGTTGGTGACGGGCGTTCGCATCAGCCTGAACTCACGCATCCGCACGGGGCCCGCCGCGTCCTCGTAGCGCAGGGCGCTCTTGAATTCGCCCGCGGGAATCGACACGAACTCCGGTGCGACCGGCGCTGCGAATCCGCACTGTGAAAGTACCGAGAGCAACAGGGCCGCAACGCGGCGCATCGCTCAGTGCCCCGCACTGGCCGGCGCGGTCGCTGCCGCGCGGATCTTCGCGACTTCCGCCTTGCTGACCAGGCCGCCCGGATTGCCCCAGCTGTTCAGGACGTAAGTCGAGATGTTCGCCACCTCGTCGTCGGTGAGCTGCACCATGGATGGCATGACGGAATCGTAAGTGCGGCCATTGACCGTGACCTTTCCCGTGAGGCCGTGCGCAATGGTTTCGGGCACGCGTCGCGGCTCCTTCGCGAAGTAGTCGGAACCCGCGAGCGGCGGGAAGACATTTTCAATGCCGCGCCCGTCGGGCTGGTGGCAGGTCGAGCACGTGCCGGCGAACAGGTCTTTTCCCGCCTGGATCTGCTGCTCCAGGGTCAGCTCGCCGCTTTTCGCAGCGGCAGCAGCCCGGGACACCGCGGCCAGGTTCGGCAGCGCGCGGTCGCCGAGGTACATCTCGTCCACTTCCTTCCCCGAATAAATCGCGAGATTCTCCGGCCCCTCGGCCTTCAGGATCGCGATCGCGCCCTTGTTGAAGGCGCGGAAGATGCTGTGGTCCACGAGGACATAACTGCCGGGCACCTCGAGGTGGAAATCCATCATCGCCGCGCCGCCGGCCGGAATAAGCGTGGTCTGGACGTTTTCCTGGAACCGCGTGCCGCCTTCGAACCACACCTTGTCGAAGATTTCCCCGATCACGTGGAAGCTCGTCACGAGGTTCGGACCCCCGTTTCCGACGTACAGGCGGACCTTCTCCCCGGTCTTCGCGGTCAGCGCCTTGTCGCCGGTCAGCGCGCCTTCCGAGCCGTTGAAGAGCACGTAAGTCGGGCGCTCGTCGATCGCCTTCTCCATGTCGAACGGCTGGTGTCCTTTCTCGCGGTAACGGCCGGTCGTGTAGAAGTCGCCCTGCATCACGTAGTACTCGCGGTCGACCGCGGGCAGGCCTTCCGGCGGCTCCACGAGGATGAGCCCGTACATCCCGTTCGCGACGTGCATGCCGACGGGCGCCGTCGCGCAGTGATACACGAACAGGCCCGCATTGAGCGCCTTGAACGTAAAGCGCGACATGTGGCCGGGCGCCGTGAAGCTCGAGGCCGCACCGCCACCGGGTCCTGTCACGCCGTGCAGGTCGATGTTGTGCGGCATTTTGCTGTCCGGCGCGTTCATGAGGTGGAATTCGACCGTGTCGCCCTGGCGAACGCGGATGAAGCTGCCCGGAACTGTGCCGCCGAACGTCCAAAACGTGTAGGTCACGCCCTCGGAGATCGGCATTTCCTTTTCGACGACTTCGAGCTCGACGATCACCTTGGCGGGCGCCTTGCGTCCGGTGGCTGGCGGCACGTGCGGCGGCGACGTGAGGACCGCCTTGACCGGGTCTCCTTGGGGCGGTCCGAAATCCCCTTTGGCCGAGCCGCCCGTATCGGCGCCTCCCGCGGTCGAGCTGCGATCGCCGCAGCCGGCAATCAGGAGGCAGATGGCGAGGCAGGCCGTCACGAGCTTGTGCATGCGAATCTCCGGCAGGACAACCGACGTCAGGATGCCGCGGATGCTGCACCGCGGCACTGACATGGATCAAGGGGAAATCAGGCGTCGAGTATCAGCCGTAAGGGGCCGAGCGGATCGTGGCTGCGGGCGATGATGAAGATGCACCCGTAGACGAGGAGCGCCCCCGCGAAATATGCAAGCCGGGCGCGACCCGTCCTGCCCCGGCGCAGCGCGAGCCAGCCGAGGCCCACGTAGACCGGCAGAAGCGCCAGCTTCAGCGCGAGCCAGCCGTTGGCAAACATGGCCGACGGCAGGATCGTCAGCAGCATCAGCGCGGCAGTCAGCAGCGCCGTGTCGATCGCATAGCTGAGGTAGCGCGGGAAAGCTGCGAGTGCCCATTCCGGATGTCCCGATTGCACGAGCAATCCCCTCACCAGGAACAGGCTGCCGCTCGCCATCACCGCCGCGATGTGCGCCAGGCGGAT
>DATJFN010000082.1:0-15135 GCA_035495635.1 Steroidobacteraceae bacterium
GACGACGACGAGGCCGAGTGACGGGATCGGCGTGAAGATCGCCGAGCGCGTGCCGATCACGACCGGCGCGCGGCCCGAAGCGGCGGCGCGCCAGCCCGCGAGGCGCGCCCCGTCGGCGAGCGAGGAGTGCAACGCGACGACGGGTGCGGCGAGGCGCGTGCGGAAGCGCGCGACGAGTTGCGGCGTCAGCGCGATCTCGGGCACGAGCACCAGCGCGCCACACCCGGCCTCGAGCACGCGCTCGATGAGGCGGAGGTAGACTTCGGTCTTGCCGCTGCCGGTGACGCCGTGCAGCAGGAAGGCGCCGAAGCGGCCGAGCGCCGCGCCGATGCGCTCGACCGCCGCGCCCTGGTCGGCCGTGAGCACCGGCCCTGGCTTGCCGGCGCCAGCGGGCGGGGGAGGCTCGGGCCGCGCGATCGATTCGATCCAGGCGCGCGCCGCGAGCGTGCGCAGCGCGCCCGCGTGGCCCGCTGCCGAAATCTCCTCGGCCGTCGAACCCTCTTCGCCGACATGCGCGATGAGCGCCTTCTGCCGCGCGCCGAGGCGCGCACCCGCGGCGATCGCGTCGCGTCCGGTTTCCGAGAGGCGCCACAGGATTTCGTCGCGCGTCGCCGGCGCGCCCTTGCGCAGCATCTTCGGCATCGCGCTGAAGAGCACGTCGCCGAGCGGGTGGTGGTAGTAGTCGGCGGCCCAGCGCAGGAGACCGAAGGTGACTTCATCCCAGAGCTGCGTCGCATCGAGCGTCTCGATGACCGGCTTCAGGCGCGGACGCGGCAGCGCGCTCGTCTCGGCGTGCGCGACCACGACGCCGACCGCGTGCTGGCGGCCGAGCGGCACGCGCACGCGCGCGCCCGGGCACGGCAGCGGTTGTTCCGCCCCGGGCAGGTAGTCGAAAGAGCGCCGCATCGGCGTTTCGAAGACGACCTGGAAAATCGGGCTCGGCGTGCTCAATTAGCTCTTCTGGATCAACGGGTTAACTATTCGCATGCAACGGCGTCAACCGTTGCGCCATCGAAGCGTAATACACCGTGACCGCGAGCGGAGCCGGATGCCAGTGGCGGAAGGGCCGCTGAATCGCTCTGCTCCGCTCGACGCCACGCGCGCCCTCGCCTGGCCCGCGTCCGCTGCGGAGCCGGCGCCGGAACCTGCGCCGGCAACCGCGTCGTCGGACGCGGAGCTCCTGGAGTTCCTCGGTGAGTCGGCGGGCATCGACCCCGAGCTCGCGCTCTTCATGGAAACGCGCGAGGCACGGGAAGCGATCAAGGACGCCAAGAAAGCAGACCAGCACGAGGACCTGAAGTTGGAAAATCCCGACACGCTCGATCCCGCCACGCGCTGGAGCTCCATGAACGAGGCGGATCGCGCGCTCGCGCGTGAGCGCTTCCAGCGCTGGCGCGAGTTGTCGCCCGCAGAGCGCAACAGGCTGCGCGAGCGCTGGCAGAAATTCCGCGACCTGACGCCCGAGCAGCAGGAGGCGCTGCGCGAAGCCTATCGCCATTACCTGTCGTTGCCGCCCGCGCAGCGCGACGCCACGAGCAAGCGCTGGGAGCAAATGTCGCCCGAAGAGCAGCGCCGCGCGATCTCGCGGCGGCAGGGCTCGAAGCCCGGGACCTACGACAAGTGGCCCTGCCCGCCCTGCTGAGGACTCGCATCCGCCGCGCCACCGTGGGAGGATGTTTGCATGGCGAACAGCCCGCTCAAGCGCTCGCGTGACCGGATCATCGCCGGCGTCTGCGGCGGCATCGCCGAGTGGCTCGGCTGGAAGCCGGACCGCGTGCGCGTCGCCTACGTGATCCTCTCGATCCTGAGCGTCGCCTTCCCGGGGATCATCATCTACCTCCTGCTCTGGCTCCTGATGCCGGACGCCGACGAAGCGTGAGCCGCGAGCTCGCGGAACGCCTCGGCGAGCGACACGACCACGCGACTCTCCTCGAAGCGCGCCGCCGCGCAATCGCCGCGGTGCAGGACCTCGCACGCCAGGTCTCGCCGGGCATGACGGAGGAGCACGGGCTCGCCGTCGCGCGCCACGCGCTCCGCGCGCAGGGATTCACCGACGACTGGGTGGCGCCGTACCTGCGGTTCGGCGCGAACACGCTGAAGAAGTATGCGGAGCTTTCGGAGCCGGGCGTCGCGCTTCGCGAGGACGACGTCTGGTACGTCGACGTCGGGCCGCTCTGGAACAACCACGAATGCGACTACGCCGAGTCCTTCGCGGTCGGCAGCGACCCGGAGCGGCGTCGCCTGGTCCGCGACGTGCGCGAGGTCTTCGAGCGCACGGCCCGCCGCTGGCGCGAGTCGCGCCCGAGCGGCGCGGAGCTCTATCGGTTCGCGGCCGCAGAGGCCGCTTCGCTCGGCTGGCAGCTCGAGCCCGAGATGGCCGGCCATCGGCTTAGCGAGTATCCGCATTCCGCGCTGCACGACGGCTCGCTCGCGAAAGCCGACTTCACGCCGTCGTCCGGTCTCTGGATGCTCGAGATCCAGCTCCGCCACCCCGACGTCCCCTACAGCGCCTTCTTCGAGGACCTCCTGCTGGACAATCCCGCCGAATAGATTCACGCGACGCGCACTCTCGCTGTGCGGGGTTCCCTCGCTCGCTCCGCCGGAACCTAGTCGCTCGCTCGGGACCCCGCCCGCGCTCGGCGCGCGTCGCGCGCGTCTACCCCGCGGCTTTCACTGCCTGGATGAGTTCCGCGGCGACCTTCTGGGCGTCGCCGTAGACCATGCGCGTGTTGTCGAGATAGAAGAGGTGGTTTTCGATTCCGGAGAAGCCGGCGCCCTGGCCGCGCTTGATCACCAGCACGTTCTTCGCCTTGTCCGCGTTCAGGATCGGCATGCCGTAGATCGGGCTCGACTTGTCCGTGCGCGCGACCGGGTTCACGACGTCGTTCGCGCCGATCACGAGCGCGACGTCCGCTGTGTCGAACTCCGCGTTGATCTCGTCGAGGTCCGAAATGAGGTCGTAGGGCACTCCGGCCTCGGCGAGCAGCACGTTCATGTGCCCCGGCATGCGGCCCGCGACCGGGTGGATCGCGAAGCGCACCATCACGCCCTTGTCGATGAGGAGCTGGCACAGCTCCCAGACCTTGTGCTGCGCCTGCGCGACCGCCATGCCGTAGCCCGGGATCACGATCACCTTCTGCGCGAAAGCCATCATGACGCCCGCGTCCGAGGGCTCGATCGGCTTCAGCGCGCCGGAGACGCCTTCCGCTGCTGCGGCCGCGCCCTCGCCGAAGCCGGAGAAGAGCACGTTCGCGAGCGAGCGGTTCATCGCCTTCGCCATCAGCTGCGTGAGCAATGTGCCGGCGGATCCGACGACGATGCCCGCGATGATCATGGCGGCGTTCTCGAGCACGAAACCCTCGAATGCGACCGCGAGGCCCGTGAAGGCGTTGTACAGCGAGATCACGACCGGCATGTCCGCGCCGCCGATCGGCAGCGTCATCGTGACGCCGAGCACGAGCGCGAGCGCGAAGAAGCCGACCACCATCTGCATGGTCGGATCGCCGGTCGCCACGATCCACGCGCCGAGGCCGATCGTCGATGCCGTGATCAGCAGGTTGACGAACTGCTGACCCTTGAAGCGGAAGCTGCGCTTGATGAGGCCCTGCAGCTTGCCGAACGCGATCAGGGAACCCGAGAAGCTGACGCCGCCGATGAAGGCACCGGCGGCGGCGAGCGCGGTGACGACGGGCCCGTGCTCCGCGGCGCCCGCGGCGCCCGACGCCATGCGCAGGAGCTCGACCGCCGCGATCGCGGCGGCCGCACCGCCACCCATGCCGTTGTAGAGCGCGATCATCTGCGGCATGTCGGTCATCGCGACGATGCGCCCGCTCCACCAGGCTAGGCCGCCGCCGATGGCGATGGCGAGGAGCATCAGCGGGAAGTTCCCCATGCCGGGGTAGAGGAAGCTCATCAGCGTGCCGATCAGCATGCCGACGCCCGCGACGACGATGCCCCGGCGCGCCGTGACCGGCGAGCTCATGGCCTTCAGGCCCATGATGAACAGGAAGGCGACGAGGAGGTACGAGAAATCGATCGCGACGGTCGCGACGCTCGCGGCTACGGGGCCCTGCATCAGGCGGATTCCTTCTTCTTCTGGCCGCTCGACTTGAACATCTGCAGCATCCGCTCCGTGACGACGTAGCCGCCGACCGCGTTGCCGGCGCCCAAGACGACGCCCATGAAGCCGATCACCTGCTCGACCGGCGTGTCGGCGCGCCCGAGCGCGACCATGGCGCCGACGAGCACGATGCCGTGCACGAAGTTCGAACCCGACATCAGCGGCGTGTGCAGGATCACCGGCACGCGCGCGATGACCTCGTAGCCGGTGAACGCGGCCAGCATGACGATGTACAGGGCGATCACGCCTTCCATTTACGCGCTCTCCACGAGTTTGCGGGTGGGTTCGTGGCGGATGCCGCCGTCGTGCGTGACGCAGGAAGCCGCGAACACCTCGTCGTTCCAGTCGATCGCCAGCGCCCCGTCCTTGAGCGCCGGCTTGATGAAGTTGAGCAGGTTCTTCGCGTACATCTCGCTCGCGTGGTACGCGACGGTCGCCGGCAGGTTGACGGGGCCGATCACGCGGACGCCGCCGTGGTCGACGGTCTCTCCGGCGCGGGTCAACTCGCAGTTGCCGCCGCCTTCCGCCAGGAGATCGACGATCACGGCGCCCGGCTTCATCCGCTCGACCGCGGCGCGCGAAATGATCCGGGGCGCAGGGCGGCCAGGCACGCCCGCGGTCGTGACGACGCAGTCCGCCGCCGCGATGCGCGCATCCAGCACTTCCTGCTGCTTCGCTTTCTCTTCGGCGGTGAGCTCGCGCGCGTAGCCCCCCGTGCCTTCCGCGGTGACGCCAGTCTCGACGAACTTCGCGCCGAGCGACTTCACCTGCTCGCGCGTCGCACTCCTGACGTCGTAGGCCTCGACCACGGCGCCGAGCCGCTTCGCGGTCGCGATGGCCTGCAGGCCGGCGACGCCCGCGCCGATGACGAGCACCGTCGCCGGGCGGATCGTGCCGGCCGCGGTCGTCAGCATCGGGAAGAACTTGTCGAGCGCGGCGGCGCCGAGCAGCACGGCCTTGTAGCCAGCGACGGCGGCCTGCGAGGACAGCGCGTCCATCGACTGTGCGCGCGAGATGCGGGGCACCAGCTCCATCGCGAAGCTCGTGACCTTCCGGTCCTTCAGCGCGCGCACGAGCGGCGCCTGGTTGTGCGGCGACAGGAAGCCCGTGACGACGGCGCCGGGCTTCAGGCGCGCGACCACGCCCGCGTCCGGCGGCTGCACGGTGAACAGGAGGTCAGAGGCGGCAATGACCGCGTCAGCCCCGTCGGCGAAGGCGGCATCCTTGTACTGGGCATCGGGGAAGCGCGCCGCGGCGCCGGCGCCGCGCTCGAGGAGGACCCTGGCGCCCTGGCCGGCGAGCTTGGAGGCCACCTCGGGCACGATTGCGACGCGGTTCTCGCCTCGCACGGTCTCTTTCAGCACGCCGATCGTGACTGGCATCCAAACTTCCCCTGGTCTGTAGCCGGCCGGGCGGCGGCGCGTTGGAAAATATCATAATCGTGCCTTATTGTTTGATGCTTTCAGGAGCTGGAAAGGGCGAGTGGGCACGGCCAACGTCATCGCGAGGACCGCTGTCAAGGGCGCGGGCGCACCGTTCGCGCTCACGCAGCAGGTGCTGCGCACCGACGCCTCCGGCATGCCACTCGAGTGGATCGACTACAAGGAGGCGGTCCGTCTCCACTGCCTCGGCCAGGTTGCATACGCGTTCGGCAGCCGCCTGTACGCGTTGCACGGCGGAATCAACGCGAGGAGCGGCCTGCAGACCGTCATCGAAGTGAACTCGATGATGGCGACGCAGGGCAGCTCCGGGAACCCCGGGAGCATGCGCGGCGACTACGTGCCGCCGCTCAACAACGAGACGCTGTTCCGCCGCGACGCGAACCTCTGCATGTACTGCGGCAACCGCTTCTCGTCGAGCCAGCTCTCGCGCGACCACGTGCGCCCGTTCTGCCAGGGCGGCAAGGACGTCTGGAACAACGTCGTCGCCGCGTGCCGCCGCTGCAACAACCAGAAGGCGTCGCGCACGCCGGAGCAGGCCGGCATGCAGCTGCTCGCGGTGCCGTTCACGCCGACGTATGCCGAATACATTTACCTGAAGGGCCGGCGCGTGCTCGCCGACCAGATGGAGTACCTGCTCGCGCACTTCCCGCGCGCGAGCCCGCTTCACGCCCGCATCCAGCGATTCACGCAGTGATTGGCGCGGGATCGCCCGCGGTCCACCTGATCGACGCGAGCTACTTCGTCTTTCGCGCCTACTACTCCGTCGGCCTCGAGATGACCGATGGCGACGGCCGGCCGGTCAACGCGCTGTACGGGTTCGGGCGCTTCCTCGGCGACCTGCTCGAGGAAGCGAGGCCGGAGCACGTCGCGGTCGCCTTCGACGAGTCGCTGACGACATCGTTCCGGAACGAGATCTTCCCCGCGTACAAGAAGAACCGCGAGCCAGCGCCGCCCGAGCTCAAGCGCCAGTTCGGGCTCTGCCGCGAGCTCTGCCGGCTGATCGGCGTCGCCGAGTTCGGGAGCCCGACGCACGAGGCCGACGACATCATCGGCACGATCGCGACGAGGCTGCGCGCGATCGGGCGTCCCGCCGTCGTCGTCACGCGCGACAAGGACCTCGCGCAGCTCATCCGCGACGGTGACCACTACTGGGACTACGCGGGCGCGCGGCGCTTCGCATACGGCGACATCGAGGGACAGTTCGGCGTGCGGCCCGAGCGGATGGCGGACTTCCTCGCGCTCATGGGCGACAGCGTCGACAACATCCCGGGCGTGCCCGGCGTGGGAGCGAAGACCGCGGCCGCGCTCCTCTCGGCCTTCGCGTCGCTCGACGAGATCTATGCCGGCCTCGACCGCGTCGGCGCACTGCCGGTGCGCGGCGCCGCGAAGCTCGCGCTGAAGCTCTCGGAGCACCGCGAGGCCGCATACCTCGCGCGCCGGCTCACCGCGATCGCCTGCGACATGCCGCTCGAAGTGACGCTCGAGTCGCTCAGGCGCCGCAAGCCCGACCTGCCGGCGCTCGGCGTGTTCTACGACCGCCACCGGTTCGGGCCTGCGCTCCGCCGCCAGGCCGAGCGCATCGCGTCGCACTGACGGAGCGCCACCCGTCAGCGCGTTCGCGGACGTCGCGGCGGCCCTCGCGCAGGCGCTCGGTTCCGACGTCGCGCCGCGGCCCGAGGCCGCCGTGCACGGCGGCAGCATCAACGACTGCTATCGCTGGCAAGGCGCCGCAGGTCCCGTCTTCGTCAAGTGCTGCGACGTGAGCCGCGGCTGGATCCTCGAGGCCGAGGCGGACGGCCTTTCCCGCCTTGCCAAGGCGATCCGGGTACCGGCCGTCCGCGCCGCCGGCATCGCCGGCCGGCAGGCATTCCTCGCGCTCGAGTGGATCGAGCTGCGATCGCCGGATGCGAGGGCGGAGCGCCGGCTCGGCGAAGCGCTCGCCCGGCTGCACCGCGTGACGGCGGATGCATTCGGCCTCGAGCGCGACAATGCGATCGGCGCGACGTCGCAGTCGAACGGCCCGACGACGGACTGGGTCGCGTTCTGGCGCGAACGGCGCCTCGGCGCGCAGCTCAATCTCGCCGCCTGCAACGGCTACGGCGGCCGGCTCCAGGAGCGTGGCCAGCGGCTTCTGGAGCGTGTCGGGGATTTCTTCATCGACTACCGACCTGCGCCGTCACTGCTGCACGGCGACCTCTGGGCAGGCAACCGCGCGATCCGCGCCGACGGTGCGCCGGTCGTGTTCGATCCTGCCGTGTACTTCGGTGACCGCGAGGCCGACCTCGCGATGACGCGGCTGTTCGGCGGATTCGGCGCGGACTTCCATGCGGCCTACGCGGCGGAATGGCCGCTCGATGCCGGAATCGCGGCGCGCCGCGACCTCTACAACCTCTACCACGTGCTGAACCACCTCAATCTGTTCGGCGGCGGCTACCGGGCGCAGGCCGAGGCGATGATCGACCGCCTGCTCGCCGCCACCGGAAACTAGAGCGCAGCGGCGATCTGGCGTCGCATCCAGCGCTCCAGCATGCCGCGCGGAGCCGCGACGCCCATGCGCTCGAACAACGCGCGGCTTTCCGCGTCGCGTGGCAGCGGCTTCAGCAACGCGGCCCCGATGGCGAGCTTGCCGGCCAGCGTCTCCGAACGGGCCTTGAGCCCGCGCAGCGCGGCGCCGAGCCTCAGCTCCTCCGGGCTGAGGTCAGTCCCGTAGGGCAGGGCGCCGAAGCGGCCGGCCGCTCGGTGCGGCGCGAGCGCGGCCTCGAGCGCCTCGGGCCGGTTCTGCCGATGGGCGTCCGGGATCCGGTAATCCGCGCGCAGCTTGCCCGCGCGCTGGACCTCCGCGAGGAGCGACGGCTGGAACCGTGAGTCCGCGATCGCGATCATCGCCGCGGCGACTTCCGCGTCGCTCCTGCCGCGCAGGTCCGCGACGCCGTACTCGGTCACGACGACGTCGCGCAGGTGCCGCGGGATCGTCTCGTGGCCGTAGTTGAAGCGCACGTTCGACTCGACATGGCCGGCCTTCGCGCGCGTCGCGCGCACGGCGATGATCGAGCGCCCACCCGGCAGGTCGTGGGCCTGCGAGACGAAGTTGTACTGCCCGCCGACGCCGCTCACCACGCGTCCGTCGGCGAGGCCGTCCGAAACGAGCGCGCCGCCGAGCGTCGCCATCATCGCGGAGTTGACGAATCGCGCATCGCGCCGCTGTGCGACCTTGCGCTCCCAGTCCGGCCCCAGGAGCTCGTTCGTGAAGCTGACCGGCATCATCCGGAACAGCGCGCGCTCCTCGTCCGGCATCGCGCGCAGCTTCTCGTAGAAGGCGCGCGGCCCGAGCATGAAGCCGCCGTGAAGGAGCGCGCCGTCCGGCTCGACGCGGCGCTTCAGGATTCCCTCGCGGTAGAGGTCGAGGAAGCCGTCGACGAAGAGCTCGGAGACGGCGTAGAGTCCCTCGGAAAACGGCGCGTCGCCGCCCATGTCGCGCAGCGCCGTCTCGAATCGCGGCAGCAGGTTCACGTCCGCGAGTGCGCGTCGCCAGTCAGCGTTGGCGCGGTGCCTGAGGGTCATCGCATGCACGATCGCGTCGCCGAGCTCGCCGATGCCGATCTGGATCGTCCCGCCGTCGCGGATCAGCATGCTCGTCGCGAGCGCGATCACGTGCTCGGCGGTCGAGATCGGCAGGTTGGGCGGTGCGACCAGCTCGTGGTAGAGGCCGGGGGCGTCGACGACGTAGTCGATCGAGGACTCCGCGATCTCCGCCGCGCCGAACATGAAGGGCATGCGGTCGTTGACCTGGCCGATGACGGCGACCTGCGTGCCGGCGCGTTCGCGTTCGTGCAGGACCGGGATCAGGTCCGCGGTGACGTCGGGATTGGAGCCGAGCGAGATGCGCCCGCCCGGGCGGCGCGCGACCTGCTGCGCGATCACGTTCGCGCCCGCGGCGGCCACCGTGCGCGCGACGTGCGTGTAGTTGATGCTCGCGTACGACTGCTGCGCGAGTGGCACGCCGAGCCAGGCGCCCGGCTCCATGAAGAACTCCTGCACGCGCACGTTCGACGGCAGGCGGGCGGCGCGAAGCGGCGCGACCCAGGCGGGCTCGGGAGCGTCGCCGTAGACCTTCGCGGAGATCGGCCCGACGAGGCGGCGTTCGAGTTCGCTCGCCGGGCTCGGCCGCGCGAGCGTGAGGCCAGTCAGGATCGAAAGTTCGATGCGAGGGTCGGCCTCGGCGCGCCGGTAGAATTCGTTGAGGAGGGCGACGGGCTTGCCGGCGCCGATCGGCGTGCAGAGCACGACGCGCCGCCCCACCTTGGAGAGCGTCGCCTCGACGCAGTCTTCGACGCCCGTGAACTGCCGCGTACGGCGCCCGTTCATGGGCGCGACTCTAGCGTACGGGCGTCAGCTTCAGGTCGAAGCGGATCTCGACGTCGTCGCCGACCCATTCGGTGGACGCCCAGTCGCCCTGGCCCAGGCCGAAGGCAAGGCGCTTGAGGCTCGCGCTGCCTTTCATCGCGCTGCCGCCCGCGGCCGGCGTCAACGTGAAGACGACCGGCACCGGCTTCTTCGCGCCGCGGACCGCGAGCTCGCCGGGCACGCGCCAGGAGCTGCCGTCGCGCTCGAACCGGGCCGCGTGGTAAGTCGCCTCCGGGTACTTCTCGACCCAGAAGAAATCCGGGCTGCGGAGCACCTCGTCGCGCTCCGCGTCCTGCGTGTTCACGGAACCCGTCTCGACGGTCACGTCGAGCGAGCCCTGCGCGGGATTCGCCGGGTCGAAGTCGAGCTTCACGCGAAATTTCCCGAACGCGCCGGTGAACTTCGCGCCCGCCTGGGTGCCCGAGAATTCAAGCTTGCCGGAGGTTCCGTCCGCCTGCAGCGCGCCCGCGAAGGCGGGCGAGGACAGCGCGAGGGAGATGAGGATTGCGCGCAGCATCATGGCTTGCCACCTGGCAGCATTCGGAAGATGAGCCCGTCCTTGTCGACGAACTGGTGCTTGAGCGCAGCCGCGACGTGCAGGCCCGCGAGCGCGTAGAGCACGTACGCCAGGGACTCGTGCACCTCTTCGAAGGTTTCCTTGAGCCCACGGTCGGGCTCGACGAAGTCCGGCAGTTGCACGAGTCCGAACCAGCTCACCGGAATGTTGGAGGCCGAGGACATCAACCAGCCCGTGATCGGCATGGCGAACAGGATGGCGTAGAGCGCCCAGTGGTTGAGGCGCGCGGCCGCGAGCTGCCACCGCGGCATCGGCGGCTCGGGCGGGGGCGGGTTGAACCCGCGCCAGGCGAGCCGGATGACGGCGAGTCCCAGGATCGTGATGCCGAAGGACTTGTGGCGGGCGAGGGTGACCAGCTTCTCGAGCCCGAGCGGCAGGTCGTCGGCAATATTGCCGAGCGTCACCTGGACGATCAGCAGGCCGACGATAATCCAGTGCAGGGCCTGCGCCACGTAGCCGTAACGCACGGGACTGTTTCGCGCTGGCATCAGGTCTTGGAGAATACGCGAATGCGCAAGTTCCTGTGGCCCGTCATGTTGCTTCTCGCCGGATGTGCGATTCCGCCGCGCGAAGTGGCCCCGCCGGCCGCTCCGCCGGAGAAGCCCGCGGTGCCGGGCGAGCCCTGGACCGTCACGAGTTCGCAGCTCGACGTGCGCGTCTACCGCGACGGCCCGATGCAGAAGCTCGGCCACAACCACGTGATCACGACCGCTGCGCTGACCGGCACGATCCAGATGCGCGAGCCGGTCGCCGCGTCGAGCTTCGAGCTGTCGCTCCCGCTCGAGTCGCTTGTCGTCGACGACGATGCGGCGCGCGCGCGCGCCGGTGCGGATTTCTCCGCGCCCGTGCCGGAGAAGGACCGGGAAGGCACGCGCCGCAACATGCTGGGCGACAAAGTCCTGAACGCGGCGCTGCAGCCCGAGCTGCGGCTCGCTTCCGAATCCATTTCAGGCGGGGCGGGGCAGTACGAGGCGAAGGTGCGCGTCTCGATCGCGGGCAGCGAGCACGTCGTCACCGCGCCGTTCACCGTCGTGATCGAGGGCGACCATCTCGAGGCGAGGGCCGAGCTTCACCTGACGCACGAGGACGTCGGCCTCGTGCCGTTCACCGTCGCGCTCGGCGTGCTTAAGGTCCGCGACGATTTCGAGGTCGACCTGACGCTCGCAGCCAGGCGCGGCTCGTGACGGGCATCCAGTTCCGCAATCCGGAAGTCCGGATGTCGGCGGCCCTTGCCTCGGCGGAGGCCGCGGTGCGCGACCCGTCCATGACGCTGCGCGAGCTGCTCGCGATGCTCGGCGAACAGGGGCTGCTCGTCTTCTGCGGCGTGCTCGCCTCGCCGTTCCTGCTGCCGGTCACGGTGCCCGGCATGAGCACGGTGCTCGGGATCCCGATGCTGCTGATCGGCTTCGCCGTGATGGTGAGCCGCGTGCCCTGGCTGCCGGCGCGGATACTCAACCGGAGCCTCCCGGCCCCGACGGTGCGAACGGTGCTCGCGAAGGTGCGCGGCTGGTCGGAGCGCTTCGAGCACCTGGTGCGCCCGCGCATGCTCGCCCTGACGGGCAGCCGGGCTGTCAACGCCGTGAACGGCGCGCTCGTCATCGTCGCGGTGCTGCTGCTGATGGCGCCGATCCCGCTGGTGCCGTTCATCAACTCGCTGCCGGCCCTCGCGATCCTGCTACTCTGCTTCGGGATGGCGGAGCGCGACGGCGTCGTCATCCTGCTCGGCTATTTCACGACGCTCGTGTCGGCCGTCTACGTCGGCGCCTTTATCGTGCTCGTGTTCTACGCCGGTATGAACCACGAGCAGGTGCTCGCCCAGATACGACATTGGTTCAATTGACCGCCACCGGGCGCGCGGACAGGATCACGCAACACCATGCGGGGCAACCGCCCCGGAAGGGAGCAAGTCAATGAAGTCCCACGCTATTCGCGCGGCGGTGTCGTCCGTGCTCGCGGCATTCGCTGCTTCCTGCGCGGGCGACAAGCCTGCGGCCGGCGTTGCGGACGCCGCCACCGTCGATCGGACAGTGCTCCCGATCCACGAGCCATTAGTCCCCACATACAAGGAACTGGACGCGCGAAATGCGACGGCCCCGCCGCGATTTGAAGTCAAGGCGCCCGACGGCGCGCCGAACGTCGTGATCGTGCTGATCGATGACATCGGCTTCGGCGCATCGAGCTCGTTCGGTGGGCCCATTTCCATGCCGACGCTGGAAACGATGGCCGCCAACGGCCTGCGCTACAACCGCTTCCATACGACGGCTTTGTGCAGCCCAACGCGAGTTGCGATGCTCACAGGCCGCAATCATCACGTGAACAACGCGGGCGCCATCATGGAGCTTGCGACTGGTTTCCCGGGCAATACGGGGATCCGACCGCAGAGCATCACGCCGCTCGCGGAGATCCTGAAGCAGAACGGGTACAGCACCGCCGCCTTCGGCAAGTACCACGAGACTCCCCCCTGGGAAGTGTCCGTTTCCGGCCCCTTCACCCGATGGCCGACGGGCTCCGGATTCGAGAAGTTCTACGGATTCATCGGCGGCGAGACCAACCAGTGGGCGCCGGCGATCTTCGACGGCGTGACGCGCGTCGAGCACGACATGTCGCCCGGCTATCACTTCACGACCGACATGACGAACCAGGCGATCAAGTGGATCAGCGCGCAGCATTCGCTGACGCCCGACAAGCCGTTCTTCGTCTATTTCGCGACGGGAGCGACGCACGCTCCCCACCATGTGCCGAAGGAATGGATCGAGAAGTACAAGGGCCGGTTTGCCGGCGGTTGGGACAAGCTGCGTGAGGAGACCTACGCGCGCCAGCAGGAGATGGGGATCATCCCCGCCGGCACGAAGCTCACGCCCCGGCCCAAGGAAATCCCGGCCTGGGATGACATGAACGCCGACCAGAAGCGCTTGTTCGAGCGGCAGATGGAGGCGTTCGCGGGTTTCGCCGAGCAAACCGACCACGAGGTCGGGCGCCTCGTCGGGCAGCTCGACGCACTCGGCGAGCTCGACAACACGCTCTTCTTCTACGTCGTCGGCGACAACGGCGCCAGCGCCGAAGGCGGCCCCGAGGGAGCGTACAACGAGATGATGGCGCTGAACGGCATTGCCGGGACCTACGACCAGATGAAGGGCCACATCGATGACTGGGGAAGCCCGGCAACGTTCCCGCATTACGCGATCGGCTGGGCCTGGGCGACCAACTCCCCCTTCCAGTGGACGAAGCAGATCGCGAGCCACTTCGGTGGCACTCGGAACGGCATGGTCCTGAGCTGGCCATCGCACATCAAGGGGCACGGCGAGATTCGCGGCCAGTTCCACCACGTGATCGACATCGCACCGACGGCACTCGAGGCCGCTCACATTCCCGAGCCGAAGACGGTGAATGGGGTCGAGCAGTACCCGATGGATGGGATCTCCATGCTCTACAGCACGGACGATGCGAAGGCCCCGGACCGACGCAAGACGCAATACTTCGAGATGTTCGGCAATCGCGCCATCTACCACGAGGGCTGGATCGCGGCGACTCGCCACTCAATCCCCTGGGTGCTGACAAAGAATCCGCCGCTCAAGGACGACGTCTGGGAGCTCTACAACATCGACAAGGATTTCAGCGAGGCCGACGACCTCGCCTCGAAGAACCCGGAGAAGCTCAAGGAGCTCCAGGACCTCTTCATGAAGGAGGCGGAGCGCAACCACGTGCTGCCGATCGACGACCGCCGCTCGGAGCGCTTCAACCCGGCGATTGCCGGACGGCCCGATCTCCTCGGCGGGCGCACGACGATGACCGTCTTCGACGGGATGACCGGCATCATGGAAAACGCTTTCATCAACGTGAAGGGCGTGCACCACAGCGTAACGGCGGAGGTCGTGCTGCCCGACGCGAAGTCCGAGGGCGTGATCATCGCCCAGGCCGGCTACTTCGGCGGCTGGACCCTCTACATGAAGGGAGGCCGCGTTGTGCACGACTACAACTTCTTCGGGCTCACGCAGACGAAGGTCGCCTCGAAGGCGCCGCTCGCAGCCGGCAGGCACACGATCGTCTACGAGTTCGTCCCGGATGAGGCGAAGCCCGGCACGGGCGGCAAGTCGATACTCAGCATCGACGGGCAGAAGGTCGCGGAGGGACACATCGCGAAGACCCAACCCTTCGCCTTCTCGGCCGACGAGGGCGTGGACGTCGGCGTGGACAACGAGACGATGGTCTCAGACGACTACAAGCCGGGCGCCACGGACTTCAAGGGCGAGATCGTCAAGGTGACGGTCGCGCAGCTCTAGCCCGCCGCGCCGCGCAGAAAAAAGCACCCGCTGCCGCGAGGCAGCGGGCGCAGTCTGTCGATCGCTGCCGGCGGCCTACTTCCGGTCGATTTCCTCGAGCAGCGCCTTCGCGCCGTACACCTTCTCGAGCGCGGTCCGGATGTAGGCCGGGTGCACGCCGACCGAGCGGTTCAGCCGCTCGTCGAACCAGTAACTGCCGGAGATCGAGTGGATGTTGCCGTCGAAGGCGAGCCCCACGATCTCGCCCTTCGCGTTCAGCATCGGGCTGCCCGAGTTGCCGCCGACGATGTCGTTGTCGGTCGTGAAATTGAC
>DATJFN010000083.1:0-5086 GCA_035495635.1 Steroidobacteraceae bacterium
CCGTGAACCCCGCCAGGCCCGGAAGGGAGCAACGGTAGCGGTGGCATCGGGTGCCGGAGGGGTGCTGGCGCGGGCCGCCTCCACGCCGGCACAGGATCGGCGATGATGCCGGCTCAACGGAACGGGAATCGATGAGCTACCTCGTACTGGCGCGCAAGTGGCGCCCGCGGAATTTCGACGAGCTGGTCGGCCAGGAGCACGTCCGCCAGGCGCTCGTCAACGCCCTCGATTCGGGCCGCGTACATCACGCATTCCTCTTCACGGGCACCCGCGGGGTCGGCAAGACGACCATCGCACGCATCCTGGCGCGCGCGCTCAATTGCGAGCGCGGCGTCAGCTCCCGGCCCTGCGGCGAGTGCGGCGCCTGCCGCGAGATCGACGAAGGCCGCTTCGTCGACCTGATCGAGGTGGATGCCGCGTCGCGCACGAAGGTGGACGACACGCGGGAGCTCCTGGAAAACGTCCAGTACCTGCCCACGCGCGGACGCTTCAAGGTCTACCTGATCGACGAAGTGCACATGCTGTCAGCGCACTCCTTCAACGCGCTCTTGAAGACGCTCGAGGAGCCGCCGCCGCACGTGAAGTTCCTGCTGGCGACCACGGACCCGCAGAAACTGCCCGTCACGGTCCTCTCTCGCTGCCTGCAGTTCAACCTGAAGCGCCTGCCGGCCTCCCTGATCGCCGCACGGATCACGCATATCCTGGGCGCCGAAGGCGTCGCCCATGAGCCCGCGGCCGTAGGACTCCTCGCGCGCGCCGCCGACGGCAGCCTGCGCGACGCGCTTTCGCTGCTCGACCAGATGCTGGCCTTCGGCGCCGGCCGAGTGACCGAAGCGGATGCCCGCGCGATGCTCGGCACGGTCGACCGGCAGAAGGTGCTCGGCCTCGTGGAGCGGATTGCCGAGCGCGACGCACGCGGTCTATTTGCGGCCGTGGCCGCGATCGACGAATACGCACCCGACTACGGGCAGCTGCTCGACGAGATCGCCGCGCTGCTGCAGAAAGTCGCCCTGCACCAGGCGGTGCCGGGCCTCGGGGAGCATGAAACGCATCCGCCGGAGTCGATCGCAGCGCTCGCCGCGCGCCTGTCGGCGGAGGACCTGCAGCTCGCATACCAGTTTGCGATCGTCGGCCGCCGTGACCTCGAGCTCGCGCCGGACCCGCGCACGGGGTTCGAGATGACGCTGCTGCGCATGCTCGCGTTCCGCCCGGCCGAATCGACGGGCGAGGCGCGTTCGCCGCGTCCGGCGCGTGAAGCGTCATCGGCAGCTTCGGTTCCGGAGTCGAATTCCGCCGCGCCGGAGACGGACGGCGACTGGCCGTCTATTCTCGCACGGCTCGACCTCAAGGGCCCGGCCCGGCAACTCGCGGGCCATTGCCAGCTTGTCGCGCGCGAGAGCAACCACTTCCGGTTCTTGCTCGACGAGCGCGCGGCCAGCCTGCACACGCGCCAGCTCGAGGAGCGTTTCGTCCAGGCACTGCGCCGGCTGGTCGGGGACGCGGCGACGCTCGAGATCGGGCGGGGCGGCGCGGGGGACACGCCGGCGCGGCGTGAGGAGCAGGCCCGCGACGAGCGGCTCGAAAAGGCGCGCGCCGCGCTCGAGGGCGACCCGAACGTGCAGTCGCTGCGCGAGCGCTTTGGCGCCGTTCTGCAGCCGGATTCGATCAAGCCGGTCGGGTAGAATGACGCCATGAAACCCAACCTCGGCCAGCTGATGCGCCAGGCTCAGCAGCTCCAGTCCAACATGCAGAAGGCGCAGGAGCAGCTCGCCGCGCTCGAAGTCACCGGCGAGTCCGGCGGCGGCATGGTGAAGGTCACCATGAACGGGCGCCACGAAGTGCGCCGCGTCGAGATCGACCCGACGGTCGCAGGCTCCGACCGCGAGATGCTCGAGGACCTCGTGGCGGCCGCCTGCAATGACGCCGTTCGCCGCGTCGGCGATGCGGTCCAGCAGCACATGGCCGGCGCGATGGGCGGGATGCAGCTTCCGCCGGGCATGAAGCTGCCGTTCTGACGGCGCGGCCGTGAAATACTCGCCCGGTCTGTCCCGCCTGGTCGAGGCCCTGCGCGTGCTGCCGGGCGTCGGCCCGAAATCCGCGCAGCGCATGGCCTTCCACCTGCTCGAGCGCAATCGGGAAGGCGCCCGCGGGCTTGCGCGCGCGCTCGAGGACGCCGCGTCCAACGTGGTCCACTGCCGGCGCTGCCGCATGTTGACGGACGGCGACCTCTGCGAGATCTGCGCCGCGCCCAAGCGTGACGCGAGCGCGCTCTGCATCGTCGAGTCGCCGGCCGACGTGGTCGCGGTCGAGCAGTCGGGCGGCTACTCCGGCCGCTACTTCGTGCTCATGGGGCATTTGTCGCCGCTCGATGGCATCGGACCCGAGCAGCTCGGCTTCGATCGCCTCGAGAGCCTGCTCGACGAAGGCGAGGTCCGCGAAGTGATCCTCGCGACCAATCCGACGGTGGAGGGCGAGGCGACCGCCCACTTCATCGGCGAGCTGGTCGCGCGACGCGGCATCCGGGCATCGCGCATCGCGCACGGCGTGCCGGTCGGCGGCGAGCTGGAGTACGTGGACGGCGGCACGCTGGCCCACGCGCTCGCCGGTCGCCAGGTCATCGCCTGAGTTTCGTCACCGCCCGATCGGCCAGTCCTTGCGCGAGGTCGAGCAGCCGGCGATAGCTCTCGAGCCGCCTCGGCGAAACGCCGCCCGTCGTGGCGGCCGACGCCACGGCACAGCCCGGCTCGCGCCGGTGAAGGCAGTCCCGAAAGCGGCAGTTTCCCGCAAGCGCCGCAATCTCGCGGTAGCCGCCGGCCACCTCGCGCGGCGCGGGCAGCGGCGGCGAGAAGTCCCGAACGCCGGGCGAGTCGACGAGCTCCCCGCCCGTCGGCAGCGCATACAGCGAGGCCGTGCTCGTCGTGTGGCGACCGCTTTCGCTCGCCCGCGAAACTTCGTCGACGGCCGCCTCGACGCCTGGCACGAGGCAATTCGTCAGAGAGCTCTTGCCGACGCCCGACTGGCCGACGAGCGCGCTGGTCGCGCCGGCCAGCCGCGCGCGCAGCGCGTCCACGCCGTCCGCGAGGCGCTTGCTTGCGTGCACGACGGGATAGCCGATCCGCGCGTAGTCCGCGAGCGAGGGGAGGAGCGCATCCGCCCCGTCCGCGAGGTCGGACTTGTTGGCGACGATGCAGGCGGCGAGGCCGTTCCATTCGGCCGCCGCCAGGTAGCGGTCGCAAAGCCCGAAATCGGGCGCGGGCCGCGGCGCGACGACCGCGACGAGCTGGGTGAGGTTGGCGGCGACCGGCTCGGCCTCACCGCGCGCGTTGATCCGCGCGAGCAGGCTCGAGCGTGGCAGGAGCTCGACGACCAGGCCGGCGCCGCCTTCCGTGCGCGCGGGTGACCAGCGCACGCGATCGCCGCAGACGACCGCGAGTCGCCGCCCCTGCAGCCGGCAGTGGATGCGGCGGCCCGTCTCGTCGACGATCACCGCGTCGCGGCCATGGCTCGCAACGACGCGACCCGCGAGCAGCCGGACTTCCGCCTCCGTCACCGCAGCCGTTCCGGCACGAGCTTCGCGATGCGCGCCAGCGCCGGCGGATGCGAGGCGTAGAAGGCCGTATAGACGCGGTCGGGCGTCAGCGTCACTGCGTTGTCGCGATGCAGCTTGACCAGAGCGTCGGCGAGGGCGGCCGCGCTCGAGTGGCGCGCGGCGAAACGGTCGGCGGCGAACTCGTGGCGTCGCGACAGCCACGCAGTCAAGGGACGCAGCGGAAACAGGAAGACCGGCACCGCGAGCGTGAACAGCAGGAGCAGCGTGTGGGGCCCGCCCGCGCCGACCCCGAGCGCCGGCTGGAACCAGTCCTCGCCCGCGATCCAGGCGAGGAAGGCGAAGCCTGCGAACGAGGCCGCGAGCGTCGAAGCGAGCCGGAGCGCGACATGGCGCAGGCGAAAATGGCCGAGCTCGTGGGCGAGCACGGCCTCGACTTCCGGGACGACGAGCGAAGTGAGGAGCGTGTCGAAGAGCACGATGCGCTTCGTGCGCCCGAAGCCGGTGAAGTACGCATTGCCGTGCGAGCTGCGCCGCGAGCCGTCCATCACGAGCACGCCCTTCGGCTCGAAGCCGCAGCGACGCGCCAGCGACTCGACGCCCTCGCGCATCGGCCCGGGCTCGAGCTCCCGGAATGCGTTGAACAGCGGCGCGATGACCCTCGGCCAGGCCCAGCCGAGCAGCAGCGTGAACGCGGCCCAGGCACTGAAAGCCCAGAGCCACCAGGCGCCTCCCGTGCGCCGCATGAGCCACAACAGCAAAGCGACGAGCGGCAGCAGCAGGACGGCACCGATCGCGAGTCCCTTCAGCACATCCGCCGCGAACAGCGCGGGCGTGGTCCGGTTGAAACCGAAGCGCGATTCGATCCGGAATGTGCGCCACGCGTCGAAGGGCAGGCCGGCGAGTGCGAGCAGGAACATGACCGAAGCGACGGTCGCGAGCTCGCGCGGCATGCCCGCGAGACCCGCGCGCGAGGCAGCGGCGTCGATCGCCGCGATGCCGCCGCCGAGCGTCAGCAGGACGAGCAGCGCCGCCCCCGCGGCGTGCTCGGCCATCGCAAGGCGCGCCTGCGCCACCGTGTAATCGGCGGCGCGCGCGTGCTCCGCCGCGCTCACGGCCGCGGCGAACGGAGCGGGCACGCGCTCGCGGCCGGCGCGCGCCGCGCGAGCCTGGCGGCGAAGCAGCCACAGCTGCGTCGCAAGTCCGGCGGCGATCGCAACGACGAAGAGGAGCGTGAACGGATGCATGGCGCGGGCGAGGGGGCACTCTAGCCTCTGCTAAGATCGCGGGCAACATGACACAAGGCGACCGGCTGATCTGGATCGATCTCGAGATGACAGGTCTCGTGCCGGAGCGCGACCGCATCATCGAGATCGCGACCGTGGTGACCGACGCCGACCTCGCTGTCGTGGCTGAGGGGCCGGTCATCGCGGTGCGCCAATCCGAGGCGACCATCGCCGCGATGGACGAATGGAATACGCGCACGCATGCCGGCAGCGGCCTCTCGGCGCGCGTGCTCGCGAGCACGGCGGACGAGGC
>DATJFN010000084.1:0-24220 GCA_035495635.1 Steroidobacteraceae bacterium
GCGAGTATCGCGGGCCTCACGGCTGATGAGTCGCGGCTCGCTCGCCAGTCGCCGGATGGCAGGGCACGCCTTGCGCGTCTGCGTGCCGCGCTCATTCCCGCGATCGCGGGCCGAGGTCGGCGCTCGCTGGGCGGCTGGCTCCGGTCCGCCTGGCTCGCGCTCGGGGGAGCCGCCACGATCGAGGACGCCTCCGACCTTGCGAACGCGGAGCTCCTTTTCAGCGCACTCGACCGGTTGGAAGCGGAATCGGGCGCGTGGCCGGAAGCGTCCGATATCGACGCCTCGGTGGAAGCGATCAAGGCCTCGCCGGTCGGGCGCGATGACGCGCCTGTGCAGGTCATGACCATCCACCGGGCGAAGGGCCTCGAATTCGATGTCGTCATCGTTCCTGACCTGCAGCGCGCCGCGCCGGTCGGCGATCGCCGGCTGCTCTACTGGTCCACCATCGCAACGGGACCAGGCCGCCGCGGTGTCGTGCTCGGCAGCCGCAGCGAGGCGGGCGAAGCGGAAGGCGCCGCCGACGAGCTGGAGTCCTGGATGCGCGCGCTCGAGTCCGAGCGCGCAGAGCTCGAGCTCGGGCGCGTCGCCTATGTCGCGGTGACACGCGCGCGCCGCGCGCTCCACCTCGTCGGCAGCGCGCGCATCGGCAGCACCGCTGGCGGCGAAAGCGTCGAGCGTCCGCGAACGGGGACCCTGTTGCGGTTCTTCTGGCCCGTCGTCGCGGCCGAGTTCGAGCGGGCGCTCGGCAAGCGCCCCCCGGATTCGACGGAAGCGAGCCCGGACAAGGGACGGCCGCGGCTGACGGCGTCGCCGCTTGCGCGCCTGCCGCACGGCTGGCAGGCGCCCGCACCCGATGCGCCGCCGCGCGCGCCGACGCTGCGCATCCTGGGCGAGCGAGAGAGCTCGATACGGCCGGATTTCGATTGGGCGGGAACGATCGCGAAGGCCGTGGGCGAAGTCGTGCACTTCGAGCTCCACCGCCTCACCCGGGCGCGGCTCCCGCACTCGGCACTCGCCGTCCGCCCGGCGGCGTGGCGCCGGCTGCTGCGCGAAGCACAGGTCGACGATGAGCACCTGCCGGAAGCGCTCGCGCGAACGCAGGCAGCGATCGAAGCCTGTGCCCGGAGCACGCTCGCGGGACGGCTGCTCGACCCGTCAGCGCGCGAGGCGATGAGCGAATGGGCGATCACGTCGCGCGTCGGCGGCGGCGTGCAGGGCCTTCGCATCGACCGCAGCTTTGTCGACCGGGACGGCGTCCGCTGGATCGTCGACTGGAAGACGAGCGCCCACGAGGGCGCCGACCGCGAGGCTTTCCTCGATCGCGAGCGCGAACGTTATCGTGGACAGCTCGAGCGTTACGTACAGGCTATGAAGTCGCTGGAACCGGAACGGCCGGTGCGAGCGGGCCTCTACTTCCCGCTGCTCGACGCCTGGCGCGAGCTATAGGCTGCCCTCGATCGTGAAAGGCCGGCGGCCCTGGCTGTCGGGCGCCCCGAGAAATCCAAGCGTGTCGAAGATCGCGGGCCCGGCGCCGGGACCGGGCGCGGCATCGCCGCTCAGCAGGTAACGCCCGTTGCGATCGAGTTCGACGGCTCCGCGGACGTGCAGGGGCCCGCCGAGGTCGCGCAGGCGGCCATTCAAGGTCTCCCCGCCGACCGATCCCTCGCCGACGACCAGCTCGAAATCGCCGAGCGGCTGCGAGTTCGCGCCCGGCGGATGCAGCGAGCGCAGGTGCAGCGTGCCTGCGGCCGCCACGGGCCGCCGGTCGGCGAGCCGGACTTCGTCGAGGTCGAGCTCGAGCGTGCCGGTCCAGCCGCGTGGCGTCGCGATTCCTTCGAAGGCGGAGATGGGCAGCGAGCCCTGGACGTCGCGCGCGATGACATCGCCGCCGAAATCGCCCGAGAGGTCGCCCGACACATCGCCCCCGGCGGGTCGCAAGCTCAGCCGACATGACCATTCCAGCAGGAAGAGTCGCCAGGGCCCGCACGACCACTCCACGGCGCCGAGCGGGCGGCCCTGCACGGAAAGCGAGCGCGCGTGTCCCGACCAGATCGTGCCGCCAGCGCCATTGAGCACGACGCCGGGCGGCAGCCGCCGCGCAAGCTGGCTCGCGGGCACCATCGCGACCAGGAACACGAGGAAAGCGGCGATGCCCGCCGCGACGTAAGCGCCACGCCTCGCCATCGCGTCAGCGGCCGCGGATCACGAAGGTCGCATCGACGAGACCCGGCTCGCCGGTCGCGGAAACGCTCGCGGTTTCGGCCTGGACGCCCCGCTCTTTCTGCAGGCGGGCGAGGAGCAGCGTGATCGCGTCGAACGAGGCGCCCGTAAACCGGGCGCGCAGCGCGCCGTTCGAGGCCGGCTCGACGCCCGCCAGCTTGTCCGCGAGCCCGCCTTCGCGCGCCATGCGGTCGACGGCGATCGTGAGCGATTCGCCGGGGCGCGCGGCCGGCATCGTCTGGATTCGCGGCGTCGCGGCCTCGATGAAGGCGAGGTCTTCGCGGCGCCTTGCGACGCGCTGCTCAGCGACCTTCACGGAGGCGCCGAGCTGCCAGATGAGCCCGGCGATCAGCAGCACGGTGGCGGCGCAGCCACCCCAGAGCACCAGCTGGCGCTCCCGCTCCGCGAGGCCGAGGTACCAGTCGCGAAGCTTCACGGCCGGCCACCTGCCGCGATGTGCACCTTCACCACGATGCCTTTCTCGTTGTTCGACGTCGAGGCGACGTCGGCGGTCAGGCCACGCTCGCTGACGCCCTGGGTGAACTTCGCGATGGCGTCGGTGTTCGCCGCCACGAGCTCGAGTTCCAGCGCACGGTCGCGGAAGCCGAGCGACTCGAGCTTCGGGCCGGGCGCGCCCGCGAGTGCGCCGCCGACCGCGGCAAGCTGCGCGAGGAATCCCGCCGGGTCGCTGCTTCCAGCGCCGGCGAGCCGCTGCTCCACCTGCGCGCGCGGATCCTGGATGCGCTGGACGTCGGGCAGCGCGACATGCGCCGCGCGCTCGATGGCCGCGTCGAGGCGCCGCTGCTCGGCATGCAGCTGCACGAGGTCGTAGCCGCGGACGCCCAGGTGCAGCGCGAGCGCCGCGACCGCGAGGAAGGCGGCGATCCGCCAGCGCTGCCACTCGGCGCGCCAGCCGGTGCGTCGCGCGTACTCGCCCTGCAGGAGCGAAAGCGTCCCGGACTTGACCGCGGTGGCGGCGAGGAGGGGCAGGGCGCCGTCGGGAAGGATTTGGAGGTCGAGGCTGCCCGTGACTTCGCGCAGCGCCTCGATCATCTCGCGCGACTCGTGCCAGTCCTGCTGCGAGACGAACAGCTGCACGTGGCGATCCTCGCCCTCGAGCCCGGCGAGCGTGAACGACTCCGTGAGCGGTTCGGCGTCGAGCGTGACCGGCAGGCTCGCGGGCGCGCGCACCAGCAGCTGGCCGGCATCGATGACCGCGACGGTCTTGCCGGGGTTGTCGGGCAGGCAGAGCGTGTCGGGCACGAGGGCGACCGGTTCGATGTCTGCGCTGGCGAGAGCGTCGAGCCAGCTTCGCAGCTCCTCGCGCCGGAGTGCTGCGACCTGCGTTGCGCCGGACTCGTCCGTGGCGCCGATCGCGAAGTGGAATTGCTCGACCTCGCCGGCGAGCGACTCTTCCATCGCGTAGGGCACGACCTGCGCGAGCTTCGCGCCCGCCTTCACGGGCAGCTCCGGGCGCGCGAGCGTGATGCTGGAGCCCGGCGCGATGACGACGACCTGCCGCTCGGCGGCGACGGGCGCGGCGTCCGCGAGCTCGCCGGTCGCGACGGGGCCGAGACGACCGCCGTCCGCACCGACGATCACCCAGCTGATCGGATTCGCGAGCCGGATGACGAGGAACTGGTTCATGGGGACTACTCGGTACCGGTCGAGCGGATTACGGTCCGGATCGCGCTTCCATTGCGATACAAGAGACTGTACAGCGTGAATTCCGAGGTGCCAATACGGACCGCAGTCACAGCGCGAAACCAGTCACTCTTTTGGCCGACAAAACCGCTGATGGCCGTAAAGCCGCCCGGATCCATGCGCTGCAGGTCGTCCTCGGTCGGATAGCAACCATCCTTGCGGTTGGAGGCGAGGAGCTCCGCGTCGCTGAAATCGGCACCGCCCGCGACGAGCGCGGAGAGCAGCGGCGCCTTCGCGGTGCAGAGATTGACCTTGGTGCCGACTGGCAGCGCGGCGACGTAGGGCCGGATGCGCTCGAACTCCTCGCGCGTCATGCCGGGCAGCGCCATCATCTCTGTCGTCGTCGTGACGAGCACGTTCCCGGCGCGATAGGGGGGATTCTGCGAAAGGTAGGTGCCGTCCTCCGCGCCCTCCGGAATCTGCGGCACGCTGTCGGCGTCGAGCCAGTCCGTCATCATGCCGGCCCAGCGCTCCTGGGCGCCGACGCGCAGGAGCAGTTGCCGGAAGAGTTCCACCTGTTTCTCGTTCACCGTGCGATCGGCCGTGACGAGGTTGTTGAGGTTGAACCGGCCCTGCATGTCCTCGAGCGCGCCGCGCACCTCGCCGCCATCGATCGGCAGCGGCGGCAGCGGCTGCGCCCAGGCCTCCGCAAGGTTGTCGCTGTCGGGCTCGTCGTCCTTCAGCACTTCCGCCGCCCAGGCTTCGGCGCCGAGCGCCACCTGCCAGCCCTGGTCGAGCGCGGCGAGTCCCGTCGTGCGGCGTAGGTCAAGCGCCGCGCGCGTGCCGATGTGCACGGCGAGCACGGTCGCGATCGCGACCAGCACGATCGCCGTGATCAGGGCGACGCCGCGCTGCCTCATCCTGACACCTCGACGAGCCGGCGGATCTCGCCGTAGTCGTTGAGCACGATCGTGACCTCGACCGCGAGCGGTCGCGCATAGAGCTCCTGGTCGCCGGTGGTGCCGAGTTGCGGCCACTCGGTGATCCACTCGCGTCCGCGCGTCATGTAGCGGATGTCGACGCGCTCGACGCCGTCGAGAAGCTCGCGCCGAACCGGCTGCGTGGCAAGCGTCGCGTCGAGCACGGTCCAGTGCTCGCGGAAGAGCTTGCCGTCCTCGAGCCGGTATACGACGCGCTGCACGGTACCGCGCGGCGTGCCGGCGCCATTCGGCCAGCCGGCCCGGGAGAGTTCCACGAGTGTGCTTGCGTTCGGATCCCGGAGGAGGGCGGCCCGATAGCCGTCGCCGATGCTCTCTCGCACCGGCCGACGCGTCAGCGTGCGGAAGTCCGAAGCGACGAGCTGCATCGTGCGCTGCGCCGCGCGCAGTCGCTCGAGGTGGCTTTCGGCGTTGCCGACCGCGACCCGGGCCTCGCTCACCGCGCGATAGGCCATGAGTCCCATGATCGCGAGAATGACGGTCGCGACCAGGATCTCGAGCAAGGTGAAGCCGCATTGGCGACGCGTCGTGTTCATTCGACCGGCTCCGGCTCCGGCACGTCCGCATCGCCGCCTTCATCCTGGTTCGCGTCCTGGTCTTCGCCGCCCGGTCCGCCGGCGCCGTACATGCCGTACCAGTCGAGGGACATGGGCGGAGCGCTCATGGCCGTCTCGCCCACGAAGCCGGCGAGCGTCACGAGCGAGGAGTCCTCGGGATCCCCGTCGCGGCGCACGCTGACATCGATGCGGCGCAGTCCCTGGACCTGGGTCTGCGAGACTTTCGTCACCCAGTGCCAGCGGCGGCCCGCGAAATCGACTTCTCCGGCCGTCTCTTCGACCGAGGGCATCTGGCCCGACAGCCGGATCTCCGTGATTCGGTTGTCGGCTATCCAGCCCGCGAAGCTCCGGTCGCGCAGCGCCTCGACGTTGTTGACGGAATCGCCGATGGTCTTGAACACCGCGAGCATGCCTATCGCGACGATCGCGAGCGCGACCACGACCTCGATCAGCGTGAAGCCGCGCTGGTCAGGGCTCTTCATCGCCGCGCTGGATCTCGATGCTGCCGTCGACGTTGCCGACGAGCGTGATGCGTGCGCCGCCGCTGCGGACCAGCGACAGGCGATACGGGGTCATTTCGCCGCTGCCCCAGGCGACGAGCTGCGGGAGACGCGCGTCCGGATTCGGCTCATGGCGCAGGAGGATGGGACGCCCCTCGAGCACGAGCTCGAATCCGAGGTCCGCGGGCAGGTCGCGCGGACCGAGCGCCGGATCGCCCTCCACGGCAACCCAGCGCTGCTCGAAGGCGTCGAAGCGCTGGAACTCGTACTTCGTCGACTCGAGCAGGATGCCGTAATCGCGACCCTCGAGCTGGGCCTGTTCCTGGAGCAGGGCGATCGCGTCCGAGAGCCGGGAGGATTCACGCTCGATCTCGCGATCCTCGCCGAGGAGCCCGATGGACAGTGTGGCGATGGTCGCGAGGATGCCGATGATGAGCAGGACGACGAGGATCTCGATGAGCGTCAAGCCGCGCATGTGGCGGCGCGAACGGGCGACGGGCATCGCCGGGATCCTTCAGTCCGTCATGTTCCAGCTGCCGATGTCGGCGTCGGCGCCTTCGCCGCCCGTTTCGCCATCTGCACCCAGCGTATAGAGGTCGTAGGCCCCGCCCTTGCTGCCCGGGAAAAGGTATTTGTATTCGTTGCCCCAGGGGTCCTTCGGCACGGTCGTCGCGCGCAGGTAGCCGCCCGCGCGCCAGTTCTTGACGCTCGGGTCGTCGGGCTTCTTCACGAGGGCCTCGAGCCCCTGGTCCGTGGTCGGGTAGCGGAAGTTGTCCATTTGGTAGAAGTCGAGGGCCGTCTCGAGCGTCCGGATGTCCTGCTTGGCGGCCGACACGCGGGCCTCGTCCACGCGACCCATGATCTGCGGGGCGATCAGCGCCGTCATGATCGCGATGATCGTCAACACGACCATGATCTCGATCAGCGTAAAGCCGGTTTCGCGTCGGTAAATCAACATGCTGCGCCTCGTTGACCTTGACCGGATGATATCAGACGGGTTCCCTGGACCCGCCCGGCCGCACCGACGGTGTGACGCTGCGCTCACCCTATAATCCCGGCTGCCGCTGCGTGGGGAGGCTTCTTTGAAGCTCGCGATGATGTTTCCGGGCCAAGGCTCGCAGTCTGTGGGCATGCTCGCCGGACTTGGGGCCGCGGAACCGGTCATCCGGGAGACGTACGCCGAAGCGTCGGCCGTGCTCGGCTACGACCTCTGGGCGCTCTGCCAGGAGGGTCCCGAGGAGCGGCTGGCGGATACGGAACGGACCCAGCCCGCCATGCTGGCGGCCGGGGTATCGGTCTGGCGCGCGTGGAGCCGGCGGGGCGGGGCGGCGCCCGCGATGCTCGCTGGACACAGCCTCGGGGAGTACAGCGCCCTGGTAGCCGCCGGCGCGGTGGAATTCGGGTCTGCCATTGCCCTCGTTCGGTTTCGCGGCGAGGCCATGCAGCGAGCCGTGCCAGCCGGCGCGGGCGCCATGGCGGCCATCCTCGGGCTCGATGACGCCGTCATCGAGGCGGCCTGCCGGGAAGCCGCGCAGGGAGAAGTCGTCCAGCCCGTCAATTACAACTCGCCGGGACAACTCGTGATCGCAGGCGCCGCATCGGCCGTCGCGCGCGCGATCGAGGCCTGCAAGGCCCATGGCGCCAAGCGCGCCGTGCTGCTGCCGGTGTCCGTACCCTCGCACAGCGCGCTCATGCAGCCGGCAGCCGAGTCGCTCCGGGAGCGGCTGCGCGAGCTCGAGATTCATGCGCCCCAGATTCGCGTTTACTCGTTCGACGCCGGCCTATACACCGACCCGGATTCGATTCGCGATGGCCTCTACCGCCAGTTGTTCAATCCCGTGCGCTGGTCCGCTATCGTGGCCGCCATGATCAGAGAGGGTGCGACGCAGCTTGTCGAATGCGGCCCGGGCAAGGTGCTCGCAGGACTTGCGCGCCGGGCGCCGGGCGGTCGCGACCTCGCGCTGCATGCGGTCGAATCGCCGGAGACGCTCGAGGCCGCCCTCGCGGCCGCGGCAGGGAATCCAGAATCATGACGGGTGGACCACTCGCGGGAGAAATCGCGCTCGTGACCGGCGCGTCGCGCGGCATCGGCCACGGCATCGCGCTCGCTCTCGCCGCGCGCGGCGCGACGGTGATCGGAACCGCGACCGGCACGGCGGGCGTCGCGACGATCGACTCGGCGCTCCGGGCAGCGGACAGAGCGGGCCGCGGGATCGCGCTCGATGTCGCGGACGGCGCGGCGTGCGACGCCGCGATCGCCGACATCGACGCGCACGAAGGGCCGGTGACCATACTGGTCAACAACGCCGGCATTACGCGCGACACGCTTCTGCTTCGCATGAAGCCCGAGGACTGGGATGCGGTCATCGCGACGAACCTGGGTTCGGTCTTTCGCCTGAGCAAGGCCGTATTGCGCGGCATGATGAAGGCGCGCAAGGGCCGCATCATCAACATCGCCTCGGTCGTCGGGCTCATCGGCAACCCCGGGCAGGCGAACTACTGCGCGGCCAAGGCCGGGATCGGCGGCTTCACGCGTTCCCTCGCCCGGGAAGTCGCGTCCCGCGGCATCACGGTCAACGTGGTGGCGCCGGGATTCATCGACACCGACATGACGAAGTCGCTGCCGGAGGCCCAGCGCGGCGCGCTGGCGTCCCAGATCCCGCTCGGACGTCTCGGCACGCCGGAGGATATTGCGGAGGCGGTCTGCTTCCTCGCGAGTCCGGGTGCGGCCTGGATCACCGGCGAGACGCTGAACGTCAATGGAGGCATGCACATGGCTTGAAAAAGCCATGTGAAACAGCGTGTAACAAAGGTTTCTGGTAGCCAGTGGGGGGTCCGTGGCATAGAATGGCGACCCCCGCGGGCCCGCGAGCGCCCATGGGCATCACAAGGTGAGGGACATCAAACCGATGAGCACAGTCGAAGAACGGGTCAAGAAGATCGTCGCCGAGCAGCTCGGTGTGAAGGACGAGGAAGTCACCAGCGACGCGTCCTTCGTGGACGATCTGGGTGCCGACTCACTGGATACGGTCGAGCTCGTGATGGCGCTCGAGGAAGAGTTCGAGACCGAGATTCCTGACGAGGATGCCGAGAAGATCACGACGGTGCAGCAGGCGATCGATTACATCGTCCAGCACCAGTCCAAGACCTGAAGCCTTTCGCGCGCGAGCCCCGGCAGGCCTGCCGGGGCTCGCTGCGTCATGGCATTTCCCCAGCCTGAGGTTCCTGCCTTGAGCAAGCGGCGCGTCGTCGTCACCGGTCTCGGCATGCTCACGCCCCTCGGCAATACCGTGGCGGACACCTGGGCGGCTGCGCTCGCGGGTAAGAGCGGCATCGGCCCGATCACGCGGTTCGACACCGCCGGCTTTCCCTGCACGATCGCGGGCAGCATCAAGGACTTCGACGTCACGAGTTACATGCCGGCCAAGGAAGCGCGGCGCATGGACCTCTTCATGCAGTACGGGGTCGCGGCGGGTGTCCAGGCAATTGCCGATTCCGGTCTCGAGATCACGGATGCGAACCGCGCGCGTACCGGGCTCGTATTCGGCGCCGGCATCGGCGGCCTCGCGACGATCGAGGACAACTACGGGAAGTACCTCGAGACGAAGACGCCGAAGAAGATCTCGCCGTTCTATATCCCGGCCTCGATCGTGAACATGATCTCCGGTCACCTCTCGATCATGTACGGGATCACGGGACCGAACCTCGCCGTCATCACGGCCTGCACGACCTCGACCCACGCGCTCGGCATCGGCTACCGGACGATCCAGTACGGCGACGCCGACATCATCGTGGCCGGCGGCGCCGAGATGGCCCAGACTCCGACCGCCGTCGGCGGCTTCTGCCAGGCGCGCGCGCTGTCGACGCGAAATGACGAGCCTGCGAAGGCGAGCCGTCCGTGGGATCGCGATCGCGACGGGTTCGTCATGGGCGACGGATCGGGCGCCGTCGTCCTCGAGGAGTACGAGTCCGCCAGGAAGCGCGGCGCGCGCATCTATGCCGAGCTCATCGGCTTCGGCATGAGCGGGGACGCCTACCACATCACTGCGCCGCCGGACGACGGTGCCGGCGCACGCCTGTCGATGGAAAACAGCCTGCGTGACGCGGGCATCGCCGCCGACGCGGTGCAGTACGTCAACGCGCACGCCACTTCGACGCCGCTGGGCGACGTCGCGGAGACCATCGCGATCAAGAACGCATTCGGCGCGCATGCCACCAGGCTCGCCGTCAGCTCCACGAAGTCCATGACCGGCCACCTGCTCGGCGCGGCCGGCGTCGTCGAGGGCATTTTCAGCGTGCTGGCGATCCGTGACCAGGTGGCGCCGCCCACCATCAACCTCGACCACCCGGGCGAAGGCTGCGACCTCGATTACGTCCCGCACACGGCGCGCTCGATGAAGATCGAGACGGCCGTCAGCAATTCCTTCGGATTCGGCGGCACCAACGGGACGCTGATCTTCCGCGCGCTGCGCTGACGCGCGGGCGACCCGGCATGCCGCGTCGGGACAACATCTTCCGCGAGCTGCCGGCGTTCGGCGATGTCACTGGCCGCCTGCTCGCGTTGCACGCCCGACATCCGGATCGCTACCCGGTTTTCCTCGACAGCGCCGCCACCGGCGGCCCGCTCGGCCGCTTCAGCCTACTGCTCGCGGCGCCGGCCGAACGGCTCGTCCTGCATCGGGACGGGACGCTGACCGGGCCTGGTGCCGGCCAGCGCTTCTGCGAGCGCCTGAACGCGTGGTGGCGCACGGAGCGAGGCCCGACGCCGCCGGAGCCCTGGCCGTTTGCAGGCGGCTGGTTCGTCTACCTCGGCTATGAGCTGGCGGGCGAGGTCGAGCCGACGCTGCGCCTGCCCGATTCGCCGCTCGAGCTCGTCGCGGTGGCCTGGCGGATGCGCGGGGCGCTCGTGCACGACCACGCGACCGGCCGGAGCGTTGCCGTGGGGGAAGCGGTGGCCAGCCAGGAACTCGATCGGCTCGAGCGAGACTATCGCAACGCGTCGCCGGGACAACCTGGCAACGCCGCAGCCGCGCCTGGCGAGATCGTCGAGGATCCTCCGGGCGACTACCTGAGGGCCTGCCGCGACGCGCTCGAGCACATCGCAGCCGGGGACGTCTATCAGGCGAACCTGGCGCGCCGCTGGCGAACGCCGGTGCCTGTGGGCCATTCCAAGGCCTCGATCTACCACCGCCTGCGTGCCGCGAACCCGGGCGCCTTCGCCGGGGCAGCCGAGCTCCCCGGATTCACCATCCTCTCGAGCTCGCCGGAGCGGCTGGTGCGCGTGCAGGGGCGGCACGTGGACACGCGCCCCATCGCAGGCACGCGTCCACGCGGCGGGGCGGGCGACGCCGCGATGATTGCCGAGCTCACCGGAAGCGCCAAGGAGCGCGCCGAGCACGTGATGCTGATCGACCTCGAGCGCAACGACCTCGGCCGGCTCTGCGAGGCGGGCACCGTGCGCGTCGACGAATTCATGGTCGTCGAGAGCTATGCCCACGTGCACCATATCGTGTCCAACGTGAGCGGCACGCTTCGCGGGGACGTCGAGCCGGGCGACGTCATTCGCGCGCTCTTTCCCGGCGGCACGATCACGGGCTGCCCCAAGGTGCGCTGCATGCAGCTGATCGGCGAGCTCGAGGGTCGCGGGCGCGGGGCTTATACGGGCTCCATGGGCTACCTGGCGCTCGACGGCAGCCTCGACCTCAACATCCTGATCCGCACGATGACGGTCCAGGGCGGCGAGATCGAGCTGCGCGCCGGCGCCGGCATCGTCGCGGACTCCGAACCGGCGCGCGAGCTGGAGGAGACCCGCGCGAAAGCTCGCGGGCTTCTCCGCGCACTCGGGAGCTCCGCCTGATGCGGGCGCTCGTCGATGGCCAGGAGGACGGACGCATCGATCCGCTCGATCGCGGGCTTCAGTACGGCGACGGGCTCTTCGAAACCATCGCCATCGTCGAAGGTCGACCGCGGTTGCTGGAATGGCACTTCGAGCGGTTGAAGGAGGGGGCACGTCGCCTCGGGATTCCCGCGCCGGCCGCCGATCTCCTGCGCACGGAGATCACGCGGGTGTCGACCGCGCCGCGTTCCGTCGTCAAGATCCTGCTGACGCGCGGCATCGGCGAGCGCGGCTACCGCGCACCGAAGAATTCCCTTCCGCGGCGCATTGTCCTGGGGTTCGACTGGCCGGCCTGGCCGCCTGAGGCAGCCACCGAAGGCGTGCGCGTAGGCTGGTGCCGCACGCGCCTCGGCCGGAACCCGGCGCTCGCGGGCATCAAGCACCTCAACCGGCTCGAGCAGGTCCTCGCCCGATCGGAATGGGATGATGGCGCGATGGATGAGGGTTTGATGCAGGATGATCGCGGCCAGGTGATCGCGGCGACGCAATCGAACCTGTTCGCCCGCATGGATGGCCGCTGGGTCACGCCGCGGCTCGACCAGTGCGGCGTGTCGGGAGTCATGCGCCGCGCCTTTCGCGAGTGGCAGGGCGCGCGTGGGGAGCCCGTCGACGAGCGCGAGCTCGGGATGGCGGACGTCGAGCGCGCATCGGCGCTCATCCTGACCAACGCGTTGATCGGGGCCTGGCCCGTGCGCGAGCTGGCGGGACGGCGCCTCGCGATCGGTCCGGATGCCTCGGCATTCAACGCCTGGCTGGGCGCGGCGTGAGGCGCCCGCTGCAGTGGATCGCGCTCCTCGCCGTCGTCGCGATCGCGGCGTGGCTAGGCTGGCGGCATTACGAACGTGAGTGGCTGGCGGCGCCGATTACGGCACTCGTCCAGCCCGTGACTTTCGAGATCGCGCAGGGCGCATCGCTGACGACGGTCGCCTATGCGCTCGAGGATCGCGGTCTCATGCAGCGGCCGCGCACCTGGCTGCGCCATGCAAGATCCGAGGGCGTCGCCACGCGAATCCAGGCGGGCGAATATCGACTCGTTCCCGGAACGACGCCCTCGACCCTGCTCGCCCAATTCGTCGCGGGCGACGTGTTGCTGCACGTCGTGACGCTGCCGGAAGGGTGGACCTTCCGACAGGGGCTCGCAACGATCCAGCGGAATCCCGATATCCGACCCGAGCTCGTGGGCCTCCGGGACTCCGAGCTGCTGGCGCAGCTCGGGATCGAGGGTCGAAGCGCGGAAGGGCTCTTCTTTCCCGACACCTATCGCTTTCCGCGCGGAGCGTCCGACCGCGAGATCCTGCTGCAGGCGCATCGCCGGCTCGAGAGCGAGCTGCGGGCGGCGTGGGAGCGGCGTGCAGCCGACCTGCCGCTCGATTCCCCGTACCAGGCGCTGATCCTCGCCTCGCTCGTTGAAAAGGAAACCGGCTCTTCGGACGAGCGGCCGCTGATCGCCGGCGTCTTCATCAACCGCCTGCGCAAGGGCATGCGGCTGCAGACCGACCCGTCCGTGATCTACGGGCTTGGCGAGAAATTCGACGGCAACCTGCGGCGGCGCGACTTGCGCGCCGATACGCCCTACAACACGTACACGCGCGCCGGCCTCCCGCCGACGCCGATCGCGCTGCCGGGCCGGGCCGCGCTCGACGCCGCCGTGCAGCCCGCCGCAACCCGGGCGCTGTACTTCGTCGCGACGGGACTCGGCGACGGCCGGCACTATTTCGCCGACACGCTGACCGCGCACAACCACAATGTCTCGCGCCACCTCGCCAACCTGCGCGACAGCCGCCGCGATGGGGTACGCTGACCGCGTGCGCGGCGTGTTCGTCACCTTCGAAGGCGTGGAAGGCGTCGGCAAGTCGACGCAGATCGCGCGTGCCGCGGAGCGCCTGCGCGCGCGCGGCGTCGAGCCCCTGGTCACGCGCGAGCCCGGCGGCACGCCGCTCGCGGAGAAACTGCGCGCGCTCGTGCTCGAGCACGGACACGGCGCCGTGGGCGCAACGACCGAGCTCCTGCTGATGTTCGCCGCCCGCGCCAGCCACGTGACCGAAGTCATCCGTCCCGCATTGGCCGCCGGACGCTGCGTGCTGTGCGACCGGTTCACCGATGCGACCGAGGCCTACCAGGGCGGCGGGCGAGGCGTGGATGCGGGCTCCATCCGTGAGCTCGCGAGAATCGCGCATCCCGGCCTCTCGCCGGACCTCACGATCGTCCTCGACGTGCCGCCGGGTGTCGCGAGCGCGCGGCTCGCCTCGCGCGGAGCCGGCCAGGACCGCATCGAGTCGGAGGATGAGAAATTCTTCGCGCGCGTGAGAGCGGCTTACATCGCGATCGCCGCGCGCGAGCCGGAGCGCGTCCGGGTCGTGGATGCGACTCGGCCGGAGGCGGAAGTCGCGGCCAACATCGCCGGGCTCATCGATGCCGCGCTCGCACGGGCCGAAATGTAGCCGTGGCCGACACCGATCTCGACGAGGAAGTCACGCTCGCGCCCGCGGTGGCGCCGATGCTCGAGCGCGCGGAGGCGGCGTGGCTTTCGCCGGTGCGCGAGCGCCTGGCCGCGCTCCGCCAGCAAGGCCGCCTCCCGCACGGGCTGCTGGTCGCCGGTGCGCCGGGAGCCGGACAAGCCGAAGTGAGCGCCTGGCTCGCCGCGTTGCTGCTGTGCCGTCGTCCGGGCGCCGGATCCTGCGGCCAGTGCGCCGACTGCAAGCTCCTGCGCGCCGGCAATCATCCCGATTTCCACTGGATCGGCGTGCTGACCGACAAGAAGGAAATCAGCATTGACCAGGTGCGCCGCCTGTCGGAGTCGCTGTCGATGCGAAGCTACCGCGGCGGCGCCAAGGTCGCCGTCATCGCGCCCGCGGAGGCGATGAACCGGTTCGCATTCAACTCGCTCCTGAAGACGCTGGAAGAGCCCGCCGGCGACACCTACCTCGTCCTCGCAGCCGGCCGCGTCGATCGAGTCCCGAAGACGATCCTGAGCCGATGCATGCGGCTGCACCTGCCTTTGCCCACCGCACGCGAGGCGCTCGCGTGGCTCTCGTGCGTGCCGGGCAAGCACTCGTGGCCGGAATTGCTCGCGCTGGCCGGGGACGCGCCGTTCCTCGCCGTGGACTATGCAGAGGAGGGGCTCGAAGGTCTCGACGGGGAAATGCAGGCTGCCATAGACGCTGCCGTCGAGGGCAAGCTCGATTTCGTCGCGTTTGCCGAAGCTTGCGCGAAAAATTCGCCGGCGGCGAGGCTCGCCTGGCTCGAATCGTGGCTGACGCGCAGCTTGAAGGACGCGGCCCTGGCTAGTGATCTGGTTAACGATAATCGATTACCATGGTTGCGGCCGCCCGGGGTCGACACGAAGATACGGGCGGGCTTCGGGCTGCTGGACCAGTTGCGAGACGCGCGCCGGCTTGTAGGAGGCAGCCTGAATACGCAGCTCCTATTCGAGGGGCTTTCGATCTCGCTGGCGGCCCTGGTCGGCCCGCCAGCGCGGTAGTCGGGGGAGTGAGCGGTTTGAAGATGCGTGCGCCATCCACGAAGCCGGGTCTCCTGACCCTCACGATCAAGGACAAGAGCGCGCTCTACCTCGCGTACATGCCCTTCGTGAAAAACGGCGGGCTCTTCATCCCGACGAACAGCAGCTACCGGCTCGGCGATGAAGTGTTCATGCTGCTCAACCTGATGGGCGAGGATGAGAAACTTCCCGTCGCGGGACGCGTCATCTGGCTGACCCCGAAAGGCGCGCAGGGCAAGCGCACGGCCGGCATCGGCGTGCAGTTCAGCGAGCAGGATCGGGGGGCCACGCAGAAGAAGATCGAGTCCTATCTCGCTGGCGCCCTAGGCGGCGACAAGGCCACTCACACGATGTAGCGAGAGCGGATCGCGCTCCGTTAAGGAGGCGCATCCACTTGCGCGATCTCGACCGTCCGCGTCGTCGCGATCGCAAGCTCAGTCGTTCCCGGCAGCGCCCCGACCATCAGCAATCCATATCGATCCAGCTGCTCGACAGGCTGCAGGGTGTCGAGCGGTACGCGATAGGCCAACGACAGGTTCTCGGACGTGATCCAGACGTCGGCGTCTGCGCCCGGCTCGAACTCGGTCACACCCCACAGGCCGGTGGTCGACCGGCGCTCATAGACGGCGTCCACGTTCATGAGTCCGAGCGTACCGCTGAACGTGATCGTCGCAACCTGAAGGGCGGACAGCGGCAGGGCGCCCGTGACCCAGGTGCCGCCGGGATAGAAAACGCTCGTATGGTCGCTTCGCAGCAGGGTCCATCCGATGTCCGGAACCGTGTCGTGGAAGACGACCCAGCGCCGCTGGCCGATGGGCGCCGAGAGCCTCGAGCGATCGTGTTCAAAAACCTCGACGCGGCTTCGGCCAGTCGCGAGGTCGACGAGCTGCATCTGGTGGGAGAGGCGCGAGACGAGCGAAAGCTCGCCGTTCCCGATTGTCGCGCTGTAGACCGACGGCATCGAGACCGCGGTGCCGAAGACTTCCGGGCCATTTCGGTCGAGGAAGGCGTAGCGCTGGGCGCCAGCCGCGTCCGTCTCCAGGATTCCGAAGGTGTCGTCGGGACCGGCGATCAGCGGCGGACTCCAGGTAAGGCCGTTTCCCGCAGTCAGCAGGCGGTCGTCCAGGGGGTCCTGCCCGACGATGTGAATGCGCCCGAGGGAGTCCAGCGCCGCAACGGACGGCTTGGAGCCGGCGAGCAGCGTAACCGCACGAACTTCCGTTCCAAGGTCGACACGGTCCGCGCGCAGGCGCTTGGAACCGGGAATCACCGCAGGAATGGCAATGTCGAGCAGCCGGTTCGATCCCGACTGGGCAAGGATCAGGCGGTCGCTCTTGCGCAGGTGCGCGCCGAAGACGCCGTTGCTGAATCGCGCGACGACCGTGGCGGTCGGGCCCGCCGGATCGACCTGGTAGATCAGGGAATCCTGCCGCACATTGAGGAGGGCGATGCGGTTGCCACCGAGGCTCAGTACGTCGGTGCAGTCGATTCCGCGCAACGGCAGTCCGGCCCGCGAGATGCCGAGCGACTCGGCGACGTCGATAGTCGTGACCGCAAAGGTCGCGCGATCGACGAAATGCAGGTAGCCGTCGCGATTCGAGACGACGACATAGCCCTGCCACACGACGGCGCCCTTCCCGAGTGATCCGGCAATCGGCGCTCGCCCGATCTCAGTCCACGTGGCGATGTCGTAAGCGACCACGCCGACGCCGGTAATGGCGGCATAGAGCACGTTGTCCGTGCGCGAAGCGGCGAGGTCGGCGACCAGTCCGGGCATCGGGATGCGGCGCTCTATGGTCAGCTTGCCGCGGAAGTGGCTGACGACGACCAGTTCCGTGGTCGAAATGCCCCCGACTGCGGCGACAGTCTGGCTCACGGCGACGGCCGCCGTGGGCCGCATGCCGATGTCGACCCGGTCGAGCTCCCTCCAGGCGACCGGGTCGATCAGCGCGAGCGTGGAGTCCCCGCGCGACAGGACGAGCAGCCGGCCGCCGAAGGTGACGAGGTCGCTGACGTTCCGGCCGACCTCCAGCCGCGGACGCAGCTCGGCGAACGTGCGCGCGTCGAGCTGGTGCAGGAAGCCCTCGGGGTAGGTTTCGCCGCGACCCGTCGCGACGTAGAGGACGTCCTCGGCGGCGGATGCCAGCACTCGATTGGGCGCCAGGATTCCCTCGCCGACGTCGGCGCTGCGGAGCGTCGTGGTCGCAATCGAAGGCACCGGCTCGGCGGCGGTCGCGCTGCCGCACGCCAGGAGGATCCCGATGGCTGCGGCCCAGCCGCGGCATCGCCGAGCGGTCGACCTTGGCTTTCCCTCGCGACGAATCATTGTGACCGACGACAGCTCCGGGACCCGCGGCGCCCGGCGATGGCGTTACTCGGGGCCGAGCTTATTCGCCGTCATGCCGCCTTGCAGGCAATATGCGTCGAAACCGCGCTCGGACAGCAGGAATGCGGCGGCGGAGCTCCGGCGGCCCGTGTCGCACACCGCGATGTACGTCGCCTTCGGGTCGAGCGTCTTCACCTTGAGGCGGATGAAATAAAGCGGGACGTTCAGTGCGTCGTCGAGGTGGAACGTCTCGAACTCCGACGGCAACCGGACGTCGAGCCAGCGCGCGCCGCGGCCGGTGAGCTCGTGGGCATGGGCGAGGTCGACCCAGTGCAGCAGCGGCTCGTTGAGGAGCTCCTTGAAATCCTCCTTGCCGAGCCGGACCAGCGCTCCGTCCGTCTGCATCGTGATCGTCGCGTTGCGCTTCGCTTCCGAGATCAGCGCCTCCTCGCCGAAAGACTCGCCGACGCCCAGCTCGGCAAGTTTGAGGCCATCGCGGTTCATCGGCGTTTCGCGCGTCACGACTGCGCTGCCTTTCGTTATGACGTAGAAATAGTCCCCGTCGTCGCCCTGCTTGATGACGACCTCGCCGGCGCGGCAGGCGACGTGCTGCATGCGCATGAAAAGCGCCTGCAGGTTCGCGGGAGGAATCCGGTGGAACGCCTTCGTCTGCAGGAGCACCGTCATCCAGTCGTCGCTGTCGGCTCCGCCGCCGCCGGAAATCTCGCTGACTTCGTAGGACCCGGTCTGGTCCCAGGTGATCATGACGTCGAGCAGGTCGGAATCGATCGAGACGTAGGTGATATCCGAGAGCGCGCGTGCTGTGAACCGTCGCGGCTGCCCGGACGCGACCGCGATGCGCGCTTCCGGCGTGCCGGCGCGAAGCATCGAGATCGTGCGGTCGCCGACGCGCAGCTCGATCTCTCCGCCGACCAGGTAGACGGTGCGCTTGTCCGACTCGCCTTCCTTGAACAGAACGCGCCCGGCATCGAGCGTTTGCAGTCGCGTTTTCTTTGCGAGCGCGTGCAGGTTCTCGCGCTTCAGCCCGTCAAGCGGGCTGAAGCTGCGGAGCACGTCGAGTTCAACCGGCTTCTCTGTCGCCATCTCACTTCGCATGGGCGGGGAAGGCACCGGCCTCCCTCGCGGGCGCGAAGCCTATCATAGCCTTACCGGCCCGCCCTAAGCGCGCTCCAGCCCTCGTCCGGCTTGAAGCGCGGCCCGTGCTTCGCCGCAAGCTCCTCGAGCCGCGTGACGATCGAAGCGACGCCGCGCGCACGCGCGTAATGCAGCGGGCCTCCGCGAAACGGCGCAAATCCCGTGCCGAAAATCATGCCGCCATCGAGCAAATCCGCGTCGCCGACGACGCCTTCGCGCAGGCATGCGACCGCCTCGTTGAGATACTGCAAGACCATCCGGTCGGTGAGGTCGCCCGGCGCGCGCCCTTCCGACTGCGGCTTGACAGGCTTGCCGTCGCGCCATTCGTAATAGCCGCGGCCCGATTTGCGGCCGACGTGGCCGGCGGCGAGCAGTTCCGCCGTGCCGCGCGGCACCGGCAGCCCGAACGCTTCCGAGAGGATCTTGCCGACGTGCGATGCGACGTCGAGGCCCACGGTGTCCGCGAGCTCGATCGGGCCCATCGGCATGCCGAAATCCACCGCCGCCCTGTCGATGAGCGCGAGCGGCACGCCTTCGTCCGCGGCGAGCATCGCCTCGGTCATGTACGGCATCAGCACGCGATTCACGGCGAAGCCGGGCGAGCTCCGGCAGGGCAGGGGCAGCTTGTCGAGGCGCCGGGTGAAGGCCAGCGCGTCTTCGACGACGGCGTCGCGCGTCCCCGTCGAGCGGATGATCTCGACCAGCATCATCTTCGCGACCGGATTGAAGAAGTGCAGCCCGACAAGCCGGCCCGGGTCGGCGAGGCCCTGCGCGAGCTCTTCGAGGACGATGCTCGAGGTGTTGGTGGCGAGCAGCGCCTCCGGCTTCATGCGCGGCTCGAGCTTCGCGTAGAGCGCACGCTTGGCATCGGCGTTCTCGAAAATCGCCTCGATCACGAGGTCCGCGCGCGGGACACCGGCGCCCTCGACGTCCGCCGTGAGCCGCGCCGCCATCTCGCCCGCCTTCGCGGGATCGCGCGCGCGCTTGCCGAAGAAATCCCGGGCGCGCGCGAGCGCGGGCTCGACATATTTCATCTCGCGGTCCTGCAGCGTGACGGTGAGGCCGCGGGAGGCGCACCAGGCGGCGATGTCGCCGCCCATCACGCCGGCGCCGACCACGTGGACGTGCGCCACCTTGCGCGCAGATTTGCCGCCGAGCGCCTTCATGCGGTTCTGCAGGAAGAAGACGCGGACGAGATTGCGCGACTGTTCCGACAGGAAGAGCTTCGCGATCGAGCGCGCCTCGGCCTCGAATGCCTGCGCGCCGGATGCGCCGTAGCGCTCGAACAGCTCGAGGATGGCGTACGGCGCCGGATAGTGCTCCGGTCGCGCACGCCGGGCCACCTGCTTGCGCGCCTGCGTGGAGACGAACGAGCGGATGACGGGCCAGGCGAGGACGCGCTGGCCGAGCGGCGGGCGCCGGCGCGGTGGAGCGGCGACGGCGATCTCGCGCGCGGCCGCGGCGAGTCCATCACGCGTCGCGAGCCGGTCCACGAGTCCGAGCTTCTTGGCTTCCTCCGCGCGGAGCGACTTGCCGGTCAGCATCAGGTCGAGCGCCGCGGGCGCGCCGACGAGCTGCGGCGTACGCACCGTTCCGCCGAAGCCCGGGTGGACGCCGAGCATCACCTCGGGCAATCCGAGGGCCAGCTTGCCGTCGTCCGCGCCCACGCGATAATCGCAGGCGAGCGCAAGCTCGAGGCCGCCGCCGAGCGCGAAGCCATGGATGGCCGCGACCGTCGGCATCGGCAGTGCCGCGAGCCGGTCGAAAACCTGCTGCCCGGTGCGGACCAGTCGATAGGCCTGCTCGAGGTCGGTGAGGCTGCTGAATTCGGTGATGTCTGCACCTGCGACAAAGCCATTGTCCTTGGCGGAGCGGAGAATCACCGCGCGCGGAGCGGCCGCCTCGATCTCGGCGATGCGGTCGTTCAACTCGCGCATCGGCGCGCTGCCGAGCGTGTTGGTGCTGCTCCCCGCGAGGTCGAATGTCAGCCAGGCAATGCGCTCGGCATCGGTCTCGAGGCGCCAGTGCTGCGAAGGGTTCGGCATAGTGCAATCAGGCTGGAAGCGGGCGATGGCGAATTATGCGCCAGCGGCGCCTCACGCGGACGCGGACGCGGCGGACTCCGCGGCGCGCAGATATGCGGGATCGATTTCGAAATCGAACACGAGCGGCAGGTGGTCGGAGAGCGGGACCGTCGGGATGTCGAACGCCTTCGGCACGATGCCCTGTCCGTAGAGGATGAAGTCGAGCTCCTTGCGCGGCCAGCGGCTCGGGTACGACGGAAGTCCCGCGACATTCGCGCTCTTGAGGCCCGCGGCCTGCATGAAGAGGTAGATCTCGTGCTCGCCCCAGAACGTATTGAAGTCTCCGGCGACGATCACGGGCTTCGTCTGGCGCCGCACGAGCTGGTGCAGGTGGCGAAGCTGGTAGTGCCGGTGGCGAAACTTGAGCGACAGGTGCACGAGGAACACGGCGACGCTCTCGAGCTCGAGCTCGATGATCAGCTTCTTGATGCCCGTGTCGAAGTAGTGGAAGCGCTCGCCGTGGACGCGGGGTGCGGCGAGGAACGCGTTCGCCTGCTTTCGCACGATCGGCATGAACTGGTTGAGCGAGTCCTCGCCGTACTTGCACTGGTAGGTCGAGAAGTGCGACAGGTGCGTCGCGATGAACTCGGCCTGGTTGATCATGCCGCTGCGGATCGACCCGGTGTCGACCTCGATCAGGCCGACGACGTCGGGATCACGCTCGGCGATGAAGTCGGTGATCCGCTCGAGGATCTGGCGGCTGCTGCGCAGGTAGCCGGCGCCGGGCACCGGCAAGTGGAATGCCGGCCCGGTGCCGGTCGCGTAGCGGATGTTGTAGACGAGAAGTCGCATCAGGGCGCGCGGTTCCCGGTGCCTAGCAAAAGACGTATTCTAGGCACTGGACGGCAAGGAGGGGTGGCGATGGTGATGACGGAAACCGATCCCATCCGGCTCTTCGTCACGCATCTGTACATGCCGGACGAATCCTACTTCCGCGTCTTCGAGTACCTCGAGAGCCAGCCCAACTTCTTCTACAAGAATGTCGCGAATCCCGAGCAACTGCCGCGCAGCAAGGAAAAAGAGGCGATCCGCGAGGACCTCCGGCGCCAGATGACGGAAGCCGAAGTCATCGTGGTGCTCTCGTCCATGTACTTGCGCGACCAGTCCACGATCGAGTTCCAGTGCCGCTATGCGAAGTCCTGCGACAAGCCGTTGGTCGTCCTCGAGCCATTCGGCACGAACGAGCCCGTGCCTCCGAAGCTGCGGGAGTTCGCCGACGAAGTCGTGCCCTGGAATGGGCGGGAGATGGCGGATGCGATCCGTCGCCAGGCGCGTCACGAAGATACGACGCGCTGGGACGTGATCGAATTCAAGCTCGATTGACGCTGATCAGCGTCGGAATCCGTGAAGTGGTGGTGTCGCCGTTGCGGACGTGCGACTGTCCGTTGAGGCGCGCGGGAGCGCTCGTGGTCGTTCGGTGCAGCGTGTCGAGCAGCGCCACGATCCGCGCGGCGCAGGCGTCGGCTTCTCCGATCGACATCTTGCGCACCGTCGCGGCGACCGGGCATTCCCCCTGCTGCGGCCTTACGCGCGTCATGGACAGCCGCAGCGCCTCGAAGTCCTGGCGGATTTCGTTCGGCATGTCCTGCGACGGCAGGTCGATGAGGTAGCGCGTAAATGCGTCGGTGAGCCGCTGCTTGAGCGCAGACGGCTTGGCCAGCTCCAGCGCGGCCTTGTGCAGACTCTCCCAGGCGGCATCGCTCACGGTGTTCGGCTCCCTGACGTTTCGAGTTAGTTCTATGTCGATGGAAAGGTTCTGGATTCCAGTTCGTGAACACCGCGCATCGATTCGAAGTTCCCCGTAACATCAAATTGATACGGCGCGAATATAGCGCGATTTCTACGGCAGTGTAGGAGGCAGTGGGGTCGATTCTTGCGCTATGTCATGAATTTCGGTTCTATTCTTCCGGAAATACTGCTATAGACCCGGGCCTATGACGGAGCCGCAGGCCCAGAAGCAGGTACCGATCCTCGCGGCCCTTGCCCAGTCCACCCGCCTCCTGATCCTCGACCGCGTGGCTGAGGCAGGGCCCGAAGGGGTACCCGCCGGCGACATCGCGCGCGCCATCCGTTGCCCGGCTTCGACCCTGTCCTTTCACCTCAAGGAGCTCAGCCGGACCGGTGTCCTGGAGGCACGGCCCGACGGCCGATTCATCCGGTACGCACTCAGAAAGCCTGCCTTGCAGGCGCTGGCGGGGTATATCGCGGGACTGGCGGGGGCGTCGCGGGGCGGCAGCCCGCGCGGGCGCAAGGGCCCCGCCGGCCGGTCGGGTCGGCGCAGCCGGTCCGCCGATGCCGGTCAGCTGACGTTCTTCGCCGACTGACGCGCGGGCAGGCTAGTTGCGCACGAGGTGCGCGACGAAATCGTCGACGGCCATGGCGTCGAGCCGTTCGGGATCCTCGAACATCGCCTCGATGCGCCGGCACTGCTTCTCGGGGAATACCGGCGGCAACGATGCCTTGAACTTCTCCACGAGCAGCGGATAGCCCTCGGCGCGCCGCCGGCGGTGCCCGATCGGCGTATCGATGTGGACGCGATCCGTGCGCGTGCCGTCCTTGAAATGGACCTGGATCGCATTGCCGATGAAACGCTTGTCGGCGGCGTAGTAGTCCGCGGTGAAGCCGGGATTTTCGCGCACCTCCATGCGCGCGCGAAGGGCGTCCACGCGCGGGTCCCGTGCCACCCCGTCCTCGTAATCCGCTGCCGTCAGTCGGCCGAAGATGAGCGGGATCGCGACCATGTATTGAATGCAATGGTCGCGGTCAGCGGGGTTCGCGAGCGGCCCGGTCTTGTCGATGATGCGCACGCCCGGCTCCTGCGTCTCGATGACGATGCGCTCGATGTCGTCGAGCCGGTCCCGCACCGCCGGATGCAGGCGCAACGCGCATTCGACCGCCGTCTGCGCGTGGAACTCGGCCGGGAAGCTGATCTTGAACAGCACGTTTTCCATGACATAGCTGCCGAAGCCCTGCGGGAACGCGAAGGGTTTCCCGCGGAACAGGACGTCGTAGAAGCCCCACTTTGGCGCCGACAGCGCAGACGGGTAGCCCATCTCGCCGCGCAGCGCGATGAGGGCATGCCGCACGCCGCGGCTCGTCGCATCGCCGGCGGCCCAGCTCTTGCGCGACCCGGCGTTCGGCGCGTGTCGGTAGGTGCGCAGGGCGCCGCCGTCGATCCATGCGTTGGACACGGCGTTGACGACCTGCTCGAGCGAACCGCCGAGCATCGCCGCCGTCACGGCCGTCGTCGCGACGCGCACGAGGATCACGTGATCGAGGCCGACGCGGTTGTACGCATTCTCGAGCGCCGTGACGCCCTGGATCTCGTGAGCCTTGATCAT
>DATJFN010000085.1:0-4307 GCA_035495635.1 Steroidobacteraceae bacterium
TCATCGCCATCGACCAGGCGCCGATCGGCCGCACACCGCGCTCGAACCCGGCCACCTATATCAAGGTGTTCGACGAGATCCGCTCGCTGTTCGCGGAGATGCCCGAGGCGAAGGTGCGCGGCTACCAGCCGGGGCGCTTCAGCTTCAACGTGAAGGGCGGGCGCTGCGAGGCCTGCGAGGGCGACGGCGTCATCAAGGTCGAGATGCACTTCCTGCCGGACGTGTACGTCGCCTGCGACGTCTGCAAGGGCCGGCGCTACAACCGCGAGACGCTCGACGTCCACTACAAGGGCAAGAACATCCACGAGGTGCTCGACATGACGGTCGAGGACGCCGCGACCTTCTTCGCCGCGGTGCCGACGATCGCCTCGAAGCTGCAGACGCTGCTCGACGTCGGACTCTCTTACGTCAAGCTCGGGCAGAACGCCACGACGCTCTCGGGCGGCGAGGCGCAGCGCGTGAAGCTCGCCAAGGAGCTGTCGAAGCGCGCGACGGGACGGACTCTTTATATCCTGGACGAGCCGACGACCGGCCTGCATTTCGAGGACGTCAAGCACCTGCTCGCCGTGCTGCACCGCCTGCGCGACGAGGGCAACACGGTGATCGTGATCGAGCACAACCTCGACGTGATCAAGACCGCCGACTGGGTGATCGACCTCGGCCCCGAGGGAGGCGACGGCGGCGGCACGATCGTCGCCGAAGGAACTCCGGAGCAGCTCGCCCGGTCTGCCGACTCGTTTACGGGCCGTTACCTGAAGCGCGTGCTCGCGCGGGGGAAGAAAGCCGCATGAACCGCAGGACCCTGTTCGCCGGGACGATCGTCGCCCTCCTCGCATCGCTGCCGGCCCTCGGCGGAACGCTCGCGGTCACGAACGCCTGGTCGCGATCGACGCCGCCGGGCGTCAAGGTCGGCGTCGCCTACTTCACGCTGAAGAACGACACTGGCAAGTCCGACCGGTTGCTGAAGATCTCTTCCCCGGTGGCGGAAAGAGTCCAGGTCCATCGCACGGAGATCCTCGATGGCATCGCGCGCATGCGCGAGGTCGCCGTCCTTCACGTCGACGCCGGTCAGACCGTCGAATTCGCGCCGGACGGCATGCACCTGATGCTGATGGGGCTGAAGAAGCCGCTGGCCGAGGGCCAGACTTTCGACCTCGAACTCCAGTTCGAAGTCGCAGGCACGCGAAAGGTGGTGGTCGCCGTCCGGAAGGACTAGGCGGTCAACGGCCCAGCGCGTGCGCGGGGCCCGCGCTCGTGAACGTGTGGGCGATCTCGCCCTGGCTGCTCCGCTCGCGGAACTTGCCGTTGGTGAACTCCGACACGATGCGCCGCCAGAAACGGAGCGCGCCGGCATTTCGCGACTGCTCGGACACCGTCCACTCGCCGGCGTAGCGCGCGAAGATCAGCATCGCCGCGCCGCGCCCGATGCCGCGGTTCCGGAAGGGCTTGCGGATGAAGAACTCGCTCAGGCGGAAATAGCGCTTCGTCTCGGCCGGCGCGGACAGGCTGCGCTGCACGACCGCGAAGCCGACAGGCTCGGCCTCGCGCAGCACGATGAATGCCGTGCAGCGGTCGTCGTGAAACCAGCCCTGGATGATCTCGCCGATGCTCTGGCCGGTTACGGTGAGCGAGGGATAGACGCCGGTCGTGTCGGCCGCGAGGTCCGCGAGGTATTCGCTGTAGGTCTCTTCGATCCAGTCGCGGTCGGACTTCGACGTGCGCGCTTCGCGGATGGTGATCGGCATTCAGTGTCCCGGAAAGGGAACGGCCGGGGGAAGTCGCGGGGTCTCCGCGCCATCCGCCCGGCCGTTCAGGCCAAACAGCAATCGCTTACTGCGACGGAGGAGTCGTTTCCTTCGACGCATCGGCCGGAGCGGCAGCGGCGTCCGCCGGAGCGGCAGCGGCATCAGCAGGAGCAGCAGCATCGGCCGGAGCGGCAGCAGCCGAGTCGGCAGGAGCAGCAGCATCGGTCGCGGCAGCGCCGGCGTCAGCAGCGGGCTCTTCCTTCTTGGCACCACAGGCGCCCAGCACGAGGGCAACCGCAATGGCGCCCCAGATCTTTGCATTCATCGTCAGTTACCCCAGTACGTCAGTGAGAAAAAAAATGCACTTTCGCGGCGGGAACGGCTCAATGCAAGACAATGACGTTCCGACGCGTCGCGAGATTTTACCGGTATTGGGGACCTTCGCAAAGGTCGCAATTTTGCGACAACCGCGTCCTGCGGTTACGCTTTCACCGTTGTTTCAAGGTGACAGTGATGGCTAAAAAGGCACTGGGCGAGCTCTATGTCGACCACCTGCGCGAGGTCTGCTCGCGGGCGGACAAGGCTTTGGCAGCGGGCGGTTACGACGGATTGATCACGTGCTCCGGAGGTCAGCTTTACTACTACCTCGACGACAGCACCTATCCCTTCCGCCCGAACCCCCGCTACCGGAACTGGCTGCCAGATGCGACCCCGGATTGCTTCGTCGTATACCGCCCCGGAAGCCGCCCAAAGCTCGTTTTCCACCAGCCGGACGACTACTGGTACCTCCCGCCGGCATCGCCGGAAGGCTACTGGGTGCCCCATTTCGACCTGGTGGTGGTAAAGACACCTGCGGAGCTCCGAAAGGAAATCGGGCCCGGCCGCTGGGCCGTCCTCGGCGAGCCGGGCGCGGCGACCGAGGGCCTCGGCGACTACGACCCGCCGGGCGTCACCGGCCCGCTGGATTATGACCGCGCGATCAAGACGCCCTACGAGATCGAGTGCATGGCCGTCGCAACCATCGCCGGCGTGCGCGCACACCGTACCGCGGAGAAAGCGTTCCGCGCGGGCGCCTCCGAGTACGAGATCCACCTCGCCTACTGCAAGTCGGCCGGGGCGCGCGAGGAGGAGCTGCCGTACAACAACATCATTGCCTTCGACCGGCACGCCGCCGTGCTGCATTACCAGGTGCTCGACCGGCTGCGGCAGCCGGGCGTGAAATCGTTCCTGATCGACGCCGGCGCCCAGCACGCCGGCTACGCCTGCGACATCACGCGGACCTATGCGTCGGACGCCGGCGAGTTCCTCGACCTCATCCGGTCGGTCGACTCCGCGCAGCAGAAGCTCGTGGACCGCGTGCGCCCGGGAGTCGATTACCGCGACATCCACATCTTGGCGCACGAGTCGCTCGCGAAGATCCTCGTGATGCACGGGATCGTGACGGGATCGCCCGAGGCCGCGGTGGAATCGCGGTTGACGTCGGTCTTCTTTCCGCACGGCATCGGCCACCTGCTCGGCCTCATGGTGCACGACGCCTCGGGATTCGCCGCGAGCCCGAAAGGCGGCACGCGCGACAAGCCGGACGGCCACCCGTACCTGCGTCTGACGCGCATGCTGGAACCGGGGTTCGTCGTGACGATCGAGCCCGGGATCTACTTCATCGACTCGCTGCTCGAGCAGGCGCGCGCGGACGAACGCGGAAAATCGATCGACTGGAAGCGGGTCGCGGCGCTCCGGCCCTGGGGCGGCATCCGGATCGAGGACAACGTCGTTGCGCAGGCGGGCACGCCGCGGAACCTCACGCGTGAGGCATTCGCCGCCGCAGCGTAAAGGGGACGCGCCCTTTTACTTTTGCCGATTCAACCCGCGCGAAAATACGAAAAAATAAAGGGGCGCGTCCCCTTTATTTATGGCGCAGGATGTCGCGGATCTCGGTGAGCAGCACGACGTCCGCGGGCGGCGGCGGGGGCGCCGCGGCGGGCGCGGGCTTCTTCAGGCGGTTGATCGCCTTGAGTGCCATGAAGATCGCGGCCGCGATGATGAGGAAGTCGACCAGCGCCTGGATGAACTTGCCGTAGCCGATCGTGACCGGCTCGCCGGTCGTCGCGCTGTGCCCGAGGGTCACCGCGAGGCTCGAGAAGTCGACGCCGCCGATGGCCCAGCCGAGCGCCGGCATGACGATCGCATCCACGAATGCCGACACGATCTTGCCGAAGGCGGCGCCGATCACGATGCCGACCGCCATGTCGAGGACGTTGCCCTTCATCGCGAACTCTTTGAACTCGGAAATGAGGCTCACGGTTCTTCTCCTTTTCGAAGCTGCTCCGGCGTCCGGAAAAGGGGACCTTCACCCTTTTCAAGGGGACGTTCACCTTGAACAAGGTTCATCCAAGTCGCGGCAGTTCGCAACGTTCAAGGTGAACGTCCCCTTGAAAAAAAAAGCCGGGGATGTCCCCGGCTTCTCCCTGGCGACCGCGGGCCCTGGGCCCGCAGATTGGAAACCCTCAGCCGGCGGCCTTCCGGCGGCGCTTCGGCTTCTCCCCGCCCTTGTCGGCCTTCGCG
>DATJFN010000086.1:0-11969 GCA_035495635.1 Steroidobacteraceae bacterium
GAACATCCGCGCCACCAACCCCTGCGGCGAGCAGCCGCTGCCGCCGTACGGCTCCTGCCTGCTGGGCTCCGTCAACCTGACACGCTTCGTGCGCCGGCCGTTCACGGACGAGGCGAGCTTCGACTGGGACGAGTACCGCGAAGTCGTCCGCACGTTCACTCGCATGCTCGACAACGTCGTCGAGATCAACGGCCTGCCGCTCGGCCGCCAGCGCGCGGAGATCGTCAGGAAGCGCCGCCACGGCATGGGGTTCCTGGGCCTCGGCTCGACCATCACGATGCTCGGCATGAAGTACGGCTCGCCCGAGTCCGTCGCCTTCACCGACAACGTGTCGCGCGAGATGGCGATCGCGGGCTGGGAGGCGGGCGTGGAGCTCGCGCGCGAGAAGGGCCCGGCGCCGATCATGAACGAGGAGTTCACGGTCACGCGCGCGATGCTCCGCAAGCGCCCCGAGATGGCGCGCGACGGCTGGAAGGTCGGCGACAAGGTGCCGGGCCGCATCCTGCATGCGCGCTACAGCCGCTACATGCGCCGGCTCGCGGAGGTCTCTCCCGAGGTCGTCAAGCAGGTCGAGATGGTCGGCGCGCGCTTCACGCACCACAGCTCGATCGCGCCGACCGGCACGATCTCCCTCTCGCTCGCGAATAACGCGTCGAACGGGATCGAGCCCTCCTTCGCGCACCACTATTTCCGCAACGTGATCCGCGAGGGCAAGAAGTCGAAGGAACGGGTGGACGTCTACTCGTTCGAGCTGCTGGCCTACCGCGAGCTCATCAACCCGCGCGCGATACCGGGCTCGAAGAACGCGGGGGAGGCTCTGCCCGACTATTTCGTGACCGCCGAGAGCATCGGCCCGCGCGAGCACGTCGAGATCCAGGCCGCGGCGCAGAAGTGGGTCGACTCCTCGATCTCGAAGACCGCCAACGTGCCCACCGATTTCCGCTACGACGACTTCAAGGACATCTACCTCTTCGCCCACGAGAAGGGCCTGAAGGGCTGCACGACCTTCCGCTTCAATCCCGAGGCGCACCAGGGCGTGCTGGTCAAGGAAAACGACCTCAAGAACACGAACTACGAGTTCGTTCTCGAGGACGGCACCGTGATCGTGCTGCGGGGCGACGAGGAAATCGAATACGACGGCGAGATCCACACCGCCGCCAACCTGTATGACGCGCTCAAGGAAGGCTATTACGGCCGCTTTTGAGCCTGCCGGGGGAATCATCATGAGCCGCATCAAGATCGAGAAGAAGATCGTCAAGTACCAGGTGCAGAAGCCGGAGGCCGAGCGGCAGGAAGCCGAGCGGCCCGCCGCGGCGCCGCGCGAAGGCAAGATCCGCAAGGAAGCGGGAGGCAAGGTTGTGCGCATCCACGAGAAGCTCGAGCGCCCCGAGGTGCTGATCGGCTCGACCTACAAGATCAAGACGCCGGTCTCGGATCACGCGATGTACCTGACGATCAACGACATCGTGATGAACGAGGGCACGGAGTACGAGCACCGGCGCCCGTTCGAGATCTTCATCAACTCGAAGAACCTCGATCACTTCCAGTGGATCGTCGCGCTGACGCGCGTCATCTCGGCGGTGTTCCGCAAGGGCGGGGAAGTCGCTTTCCTGGTCGAGGAGCTGAAGGCCGTATTCGATCCGCGCGGCGGCTACTGGCAGCCCGGCGGCAAGTTCATGCCCTCAATCGTCGCCGAGATCGGCTACGTCATCGAGCGCCACCTGCAGACGATTGGCGTGATGAAGAAGCCCGGCATGGACGAATCCCAGCGCCAGCTGATCGAGGAGAAGCGCAAGCAGTGGGAGGACCAGCACAAGCAGCTGGACGCGCTCGCCAAGTCGGACTATCCCGAAGGCGCCCAGCTCTGCGTGAAGTGCAACACCGCGGCCGTCGTCATGATGGACGGCTGCATGACCTGCCTCTCCTGCGGCGACTCGAAGTGCGGGTGAGGCACAGCTTTTTTCACGCGCCGGCCGGGTCCCCGCCCGGCGGCCCCTGACAACAGGGGCTGCGCGTGACCTCCCAGGCGGCCTTCGGGCCGCCTTTTTTCCCGGTTGCGTGCGTCCTGGTCCTGCTCGTTGCAGGTTGCGGCACGCAGCGCATGTACGAAGGAGCGCCGCTCGCCAAGGATGAGCGCGCCGTCGTGCGCGCCGATCCCGTCGTGAGCGCAGGGAGCCCGGTGCAGCTGCGGCTTCGCCAGGTCGACGGCAAGGAAGTCGGCCTCTCCTCGAGCAAGGTCGAGCTGCCGCCCGGCAAGCACAAGCTGCTCGTCGATTGCCGCGTCGCGGAGAGCGGCTCGGTCGGCCGCTTCACCGTGGAGGGGGATCTCGACGCGGGCGGCCATTACCGGCTGGTCGCGAACACGTCGGCGCGAAAATGTGAAGCGGTCGAGTTGATCGGCGACTGAACGGCCCGGATCGGCGCGTGGCGTTATAATGCCTCGCGACATGTATCGCAAGCTTTTGATTTCGATGACTCTGGCGGCGCTTCTTTCGCCGCTTTCCAACGCCGATTCGATGGCGGGACTCGCCGGTCCCGCCGGCATGCTCCAGCCCGTCGACCGAGTGGTGGTCACGAAATCTACGCGGCGCATGGAGCTCTATCGCGAAGGCGCCGTCATCGCGAGCTACAAGGTCTCGCTCGGCCTCGTGCCGATGGGGCAGAAGCAGCGCGAGGGCGACTTCCGCACGCCCGAGGGCCGCTACCGGCTCACGCGGCGGAACGCGCAGAGCGACTTCTTCCTCGCGGTGCAGGTTTCCTACCCGGAAGCCTTCGACCTCGCGATGGCCCGCAAGAATGGCTGGGCGCCGGGCGGCTCGATCATGGTGCACGGGCTGCCGAACCTCCTGAAGTATTCGCGCGAGCGTTACCTCACCACCGACTGGACAGACGGCTGCATCGCGCTGTCGAACGAGGACATGCTCGACTTCTGGCTGCTGACGGGAGACGGCACGCCGATCGAGATTCGCCCGTGAGCGGAACGCCGGGGATCGACCTCACGGCAGTCGTGCATGCACGGGTGTCGCCCAAGGGGGTGCTCGACAACCTCTCGCAGCAGGAGGTCGACAAGCTACTGGACCGCGGCCAGGGCGGCCTCTACCCGCTGTTCCGCCGCTGCGCCCTCGCGGTGCTCAACTCCGGCACGCTGATCGACGACGCGCGCCTCATCTTCGAGGCGTACAAGGATTTCGAGCTCCGCATCGTCCGGGAGCCCTGGGGCATCAAGCTCGAGATGCAGCACGCCCCGGGCAGCGCCTTCGTCGACGGCGAGATGATCCGCGGCGTAAAGGAGCACCTGTTCGCGGTGCTGCGCGACATCGTCTACACGCACAACGAGATCGTCGCGCGCTTCGACCTCGACGACTCCGCGAGCGTCACGAACGCGATCTTCTGCATCCTCCGGAACGCGCGCGCGCTCGAGTACAAGGGGCGGCCCGACCTCGTGGTCTGTTGGGGCGGCCATTCGATACCGCGCGAGGAATACGACTACACCAAGCAGGTCGGCTACGAGCTCGGCCTGCGCGGCCTCTCGGTCTGCACCGGCTGCGGTCCCGGCGCGATGAAGGGGCCGATGAAGGGCGCGACGATCGGGCACTCCAAGCAGCGCATCAAGGACGGCCGCTACATCGGGATCACCGAGCCCGGCATCATCGCGGCCGAGCCGCCGAACCCGATCGTCAACCAGCTCGTGATCATGCCGGACATCGAGAAGCGGCTGGAGGCCTTCGTGCGCCTGTGCCACGGCATCATCGTGTTCCCGGGAGGCGCCGGGACCGCCGAGGAGATCCTCTACCTGCTCGGGATCCTGCTCGACCCGGCGAACGCGAGCCAGCCGCTGCCGCTCGTCTTCAGCGGCCCGCGCGAGAGCGCAGGCTACTTCCGGCAGCTCGACCGCTTCATCGGGCTGTCGCTCGGCCCGGAGGCGCAGCAGCGCTATCGCATCATCGTCGACGACCCGCCCGAGGTTGCACGCGAGATGCAGCGAGGCTTCGACGCCGTGCGCCGCTCGCGTCGGCGCGCCGGTGACGCCTACAACTACAACTGGCTGCTCAAGATACCGCGCGAGTTCCAGCAGCCGTTCGAGGTGAGCCACGCGGCGATGGCCTCGCTCACGCTCTCGATGGACCAGCCGGTGCACGAGCGCGCCGCGAACCTGCGCCGCGCGTTCTCCGGCATCGTCGCCGGCAACGTGAAGGAGAGGGGCATCCGCCTGATCGAGGAAAAGGGCCCGTTCGAGATCCATGCGGAGCCCCGGATCGCCGGCCCGCTGGACGAGCTGCTGCGCGGCTTCGTCGCCGAAAGGCGCATGAAACTGGTCGGGGAATACCGCCCGAGCTACCGCATCGTCTGACTGAGTAGGGGCACCCTGATTATGGCCCGGGAGCTGTGATGCAGTTCCTGTTTGGGCCGCTCCCCCCCGCGTAACTTGCAGGGTATGAAGCCTCGTCAGGTCCCGCTTCCGTGAGCGACATCAAGGTCACGCCTCCCGAGCGCGGCGGCACCGATCCCGCGGCTCGCCTGCCGCGGCGCACGTCAGTGAGCCGGCATGGCGCGATTTCGCGCGACCTTACCAAGTACGCGAGCTACAAGTCCTGGGCCGAGAAGGCACGTACGGCCTTCGCGTCCGAGGGCGATGCGCCGGGCACGAACGGCGCGAACCATTCGCGGCGCTCCGCCGATCGCTGAGCACGGCGTGGAGCGCTTCGCGCAGCTGCTCGACGAGCTCGAGGACATCCTGAGCCTCCTGCGCCACCAGCTCGGTCTCTTCCCCGCCCGCCGGAACGACTCCAAGCGCTGATCGAAGCCGCGGGGGACTGTCAGCCCTAAAAGGGGACGGTCACCTTTTTCGCCAAGGCGTCTAATCGATTAATGTCGCTTCGAAATAGGTGACCGTCCCCTTTTAGGGCAGGGACTGTCCCCTCCGTGTTTGTTCGCTGCTATCGTTGCGGCATGCCAAGAATGCCGTACCTGGTCCTGCTGGCGACTGCCATCACAGCCGCCGCTTCAGCCCAGCAACCGTCAACTCAGCCCTCGAGTCCGCCGTCGACCCCGGCCGCGCCTCCCGCCGCCGCCGCGCCCGAAGAGACCGTCCTCGTCACCGATGTCGTGAAGGGCATGGGCGATGAAGCCTTTCCCGGGATGGTCGTGATCGTCCACTACACGGGCTGGCTCTACGACGCGGCCGCGCCGGACCACCACGGGCGCAAGTTCGACAGCTCGCGCGACCGCGGCCAGCCGCTGTCGTTTCCGCTCGGCAGCGGACGCGTGATCCGGGGCTGGGAACAGGGCGTCCCGGGCATGAAGGTCGGCGGCAAGCGCAGTCTCGTCATCCCTCCGTCGCTCGCCTATGGCAGCCGCGGCGCGGGCAACGGCGTCATCCCGCCGAATGCGACGCTGATCTTCGACGTCGAGCTACTCGCGGTCGAGACCGTGACGCACCAGCCCGGCCCGTGATTCCAGGAGTGAGGTCCTGATGCGCACCGCAATCCGGTTCGCGGCACTCGCCGCATTGCTTCCCGTGGCGGCCGCCTCGGCGGCGACCCTGATCCATGCCGGCCGGTTGATCGACGGCACCGGCAACGCGCCGCGCGAACGCGTCACGGTCGTCATCGACGCGGGCAAGATCCGCTCGATCGATGCCGGCTTCACGTCGGCGGCGAGCGGCGACGAGGTCGTCGACCTCTCGGACGCGACCGTGCTGCCGGGGTTCATGGACATGCACGTGCATCTCACCTCGCAGCAGAGCCGCACCAGCGAGCTCGATGCCGTCAAGAAGAGCGAGGCCGACGACGCCTACGATTCCGTCGTCTACGCCGAGCGGACGCTGATGGCGGGCTTCACGACTGTGCGGAACCTCGGCGACGATTGGAACCTCTCGATCGCGCTCCATCGCGCCATCGCGGAAGGCAAGGTCAAGGGACCGCGCATCTTCACGGCCGGCCGGCCGATCGGCTCGCTCGGCGGCCACGCCGATGCGAGCAATTCCTGGGGCCCCTTCCTCGGCAGCGCCGACCCGAGGCTCGACAACACCTGCAACGGCGTCGATTCTTGCCGGGCGGCGGTGCGCCAGCGCTACAAGGACGGGGCCGACAACATCAAGATCATGGCGACGGGCGGCGTGCTCTCGATCGAGAAGTCGGGCAGCGGCCCGCAGCTCACCGACGAGGAGATTGCGGCCATCGTCTCGACGGCGCACGACTACGGCATGAAGGTGGCGGCCCACGCCCACGGTGCCGAGGGCATCAAGCGCGCGGTCAGGAACGGCGTGGACTCGATCGAGCACGGCACGTTCATGGACGACGAGTGCATCAAGCTCATGAAGGAGAAGGGCACGCACTACGTTCCGACGATCTCGGCGGGCCGCTTCGTGTACGAGCACGCGCAGGAACCAGGATATTTCCCGGAGATCATCCGTCCGAAGGCGCTCGAGGTCGGCCCCCAGATCCAGCACACGTTCGCGAAAGCCTGGAAGGCGGGCATCACCATCATGTTCGGCACCGATACCGGCGTCGGCCCGCACGGCGGCAACGGCAAGGAATTCGGCTACATGGTCGAGGCGGGCATGCCGGTCATGGACGCGATCCGCGCCGCGACGGTGGTGCCGGCGAAGTACCTCGGCATCGACGACCGGCTCGGCAGCGTCGTGGCCGGCAAGGTCGCGGACATCGTCGCGGTGCCGGGCAATCCGCTCACGGACGTCCACGCGCTGGAACGAGTCTCGTTCGTGATGAAGGAAGGCGTCATCTACAAGCGCTGAACGCGTGATTGCGCCGGCTCCGAGCGTCGAGAAGGTCGTCATCGCCGGGCCGGGTGGCGCGCTCGAGGGCCTGCTCGAGCGGCCGCCGGATGCGCGCGGCGACGTCGTCGCGGTCTGCTGCCATCCGCATCCGCTCTACGGCGGGGCGATGCAGAACAAGGTCGTACACACGCTCGCGCGCTCCTGCCAGGACCAGCGCGTCACGAGCGTGCGGTTCAACTTCCGCGGCGTCGGCGCGAGCGAGGGCAAGTACGACGACGGTGCGGGCGAGAGCGAGGACGCCGCCGCGGTCGCCGACTGGGCGCGACGGGAGACGGGCGCGTCGCGGCTATGGTCGCTCGGCTTCTCGTTCGGCGGATTCGTCGCTTACCGGCTGGCGACGCTGCGCGAAGCCTCGCTCCTCGTGACGGTCGCGCCGCCCGTGCAGCGATTCGACTTCGCGACGCTCGCGGTGCCGCGCTGTCCCTGGCTCGTGCTCCAGGGCGACGCGGACGAGCTCGTCGACCACGAGCGCGTGCTCGCCTGGACGAAATCGGTGAGCCCGCCGCCGCAGGTGCGGCTGTTCGCGGGCGGGGAGCATTTCTTCCACGGCCGCCTCACGGAGATGAGGACGGTCCTCGGCGCCTGGCTGGCCGCGCACGCGGCCGGAAACCCCTGAAATTCCCCTGAAAAACGAACGGGGCGGCCAGGCCGCCCCGTCGCTTGTCGAACTCGAAAACGGATGGACCGGGCTTCAGCCCACCATCTCGTTGAGGTTCTTGAGGGCGCGGATACGCACCTTCCTGGAGGCCGGCTTGGCCTTGATCATCATCTTCTCGCCCGTGAACGGATTGACACCCTCGCGCGCCTTGGTGGCGGCCTTCTTCACGACGCGCATCTTGCACAGTCCCGGCAGCGTGAAGATGCCGTTGCCCTTGAGCGACTTCTTGATCTGGTCGCCGAGCGCCTCGAGCACTGTATTGACCTGCTTCTTGCTGAGGTCCGCCTTGGCAGCGACCGCCGCAACGACTTGCGACTTCGTCGGAGCCGCATTCTTTTTCGCCATTGAGTAATCTCCTGTGGTTCTGTCAGCGACGGGGCGATCCCGCCAAATCAATTCCGGCGCGCACCATACCACGGAAAAACCCGCTGCATAAGAGGGTCGAAAGCGATTTAGAGCGGTTTTTCACGGGTCACCGCGAGGGTCGGCAATTCACTCGAGGCGGAACTCCCTTGTCAAGCGGGCGCGCAACTCGGGCGCGCCACCTGTCGCGCGCGCCCGAATCTCGATCGTGATGGGCACGCGCTGCCGCACCTCGACGGTCGCGAGCCAGGTCGCGACGTTCGCCTCGTCGCGGCGCTCGAGCGCGAGCGTCGTGCGCTCGCCCGTCAGGCTGACAGCGATCGCCTCCACGTCGGGCGCGGCAGGCGGAGGTCCCGATGGCGTGTCCGTCGGCGCAAGCGTCAGCGTCAGCAGAGCTAGATTGGGTCTTTGCTCAATGCCGTAACTGCCCGCAATCGCAGAGGGCAGGTCACGCGTGAGCGTGAGCGCGTAGTCCATGCGCCAGGCGCCCGACGCGACGAAGCCCGGGTCGGCGTAGGGCGGCGCGATGGCCACGGGCTCGGCGTCGCGGTCGCAGGCGGCGAGCGACACGAGGAGGAAAGCCATCGCGAGCTGCCGGAAGCCGCCGCGGACGGCCCCCGATTTCCGGCCTTTTTGCAGGATTTTTGCGATTGTCCCCACGTTGTTGCCCGCAGCCCACGGCGGCCCTGCCCGGCCCCGGGGGACTTCAGCTGATCAGGATGCGGAGCGCCGTCAGGCCCACGATGGCGACGAGCGGCGAGAAATCGAGGCCGCCGACGATCGGTAGAACCCGCCGGAGCGGCTGAAGCACAGGCTCGCACAGCGAGGCGAGCAGCGTCGTCGCGGGGCTGTGTGCGCCCGGCGCGACGAAGGAGAGGGCGGCGTAAACGAAGATGAGAATCGTGTAGAGCATCAGCGTCGCGAGCGCGAGCGAGCGCGCGGCCTCGATGACGAGGCCATAGGGCATCGGCTGCAGGACGAGCCGCTGCAGGATCAGCTTGGCGCCGACCTGCACCCCGACGAGCGCGACGAGCGAGGCGGTGTCAAAGCGGCCGACCGGCGGCAGGATCTTGCGGAGCGGCAGCACCAGCCAGTTCGTCAGCGCGACGACCGCCTGCGCGAGCGGGTTGCGGAAGTCGGCACGCACCACCTGCAGCAGCACGCGCAGCAGGAAGGCGTAGACCAGGAAGGACAGGACCGAGTTGGCGAGGTAGTAAAGCGTCTGCATCGGCGGATTCTAAACGCGCCCGCCGAAGGCCGCGGTGCCGATCCGGAGGTGCGTGGCTCCCTCGGCGATCGCGGCCTCGAAGTCGCCGCTCATGCCCATCGAGAGCGTGTCGAGCCGGTGTCCCCGGGCATTCAGGCCCTCGAGCAGCCCCCGCAGCTCCGCGAACCAGCGCCGCTGGCGCGCCGGCTCGGCCTCCTGGGGGGGCAGTGCCATGAGGCCGCGCAGGCGCAGCCGCGGGAGAATTGCGACCGCGTCGGCGAGCGCCGGCAGAGACGCCGGCGCGACGCCGGATTTCGTCGACTCGCCGCCGAGCTGCACCTGGATGCAGACCTCAAGCGCCGGCATCGCTTCGCCGCGCTGCGCCGACAGGCGCTCGGCGATGCGCGCGCGGTCCACCGTGTGCACCCAGTCGAAGAGGGCGGCGGCGTCGCGCGTCTTGTTCGTCTGCAGCGCGCCTATGAAGTGCTTTCCGAATTTTCGCCCGCCGAGCGCGGCGAAGTGCGCGCGCGCTTCCTGCATGTAGTTCTCGCCGAGGTCATCGAGTCCGGAATCGAGAGCGGATGCGACGCGCTCGATCGGCTGCGACTTCGCGACGCCGATCAGGGTGATCGCTGAAGGGTCGCGTCCCGCAGCCTTTGCGGCCTCCGTGATGCGCTTCCGCAGCGCAGCGAGCCTCTCAGCGGGATTCTGCGGAGCAGTTAACATATTGGTGCGTCAGTTCCGGGGATATACTGCCCCCGGTCCCGAGGCACCGCGCCGCGGAGCGCAGGGACCTTGCGCCGTGCATCGAGCCAGGGAGTCCTGATGGCCGTCGACATTGCCCAGCTTTTGGCGTTCGCAGTCAAGAATGGCGCCTCTGACCTGCACCTGTCCGCAGGCGTGCCGCCCATGATCCGCGTGGACGGCGACGTCAAGCGCGTGAACATGCCACCGCTGACGCACAAGGAAGTGCACAGCATGGTGTACGACATCATGAACGACAAGCAGAGGAAGGTGTACGAAGAGTTCTTCGAAACCGACTTCTCCTTCGAGATCCCGAACCTCGCGCGCTTCCGCGTCAACGCGTTCAACCAGAACCGCGGCGCGGGCGCGGTCTTCCGCAACATCCCGTCGCTGATCAAGTCGCTGGACGACCTGAACGCGCCGAAGGTGTTCAAGGACCTGTGCATGCTGCCGCGCGGCCTCGTGCTGGTGACCGGCCCGACGGGCTCCGGCAAGTCCACGACGCTCGCGGGCATGGTCGACTACGTCAACGTCAACCGCCCCGACCACATCATCACGATCGAGGACCCGATCGAGTTCGTGCACGAGTCGAAGCGAAGCCTCATCAACCAGCGCGAGGTGCACCGCGACACCCTCGGGTTCAGCGAGGCGCTGCGCTCCGCGCTGCGCGAGGACCCCGACGTCGTCCTGGTCGGCGAAATGCGCGACCTCGAGACGATCCGGCTCGCGCTGACCGCGGCCGAGACCGGCCACCTCGTGTTCGGCACCCTGCACACGAGCTCGGCGGCGAAGACCGTCGATCGCGTGGTGGACGTGTTCCCCGCGGCCGAGAAGGAGATGGTCCGCTCGATGCTCTCGGAGTCGCTGCGCGCGGTGATCTCGCAGACGCTGCTGAAGCGCCTCGGCGGCGGCCGAATCGCCGCGCATGAGATCATGATCGCGACGCCCGCGATCCGGAACCTGATCCGCGAGAACAAGATCGCGCAGATGTACTCGTCCATCCAGACCGGCCAGGCGCAGGGCATGCAGACGCTCGACCAGTGCCTCGCCGAGCTGATCCAGAAGGGCCTCGTCTCGAAGGAAGAGGCCCGCTACAAGGCCGCCAACAAGGACACGATGTAAGGGCGCGCCGCGCCCCGGGAGACCGGAATGGATCGCGAACAGGCAATCAGGCTGATGCAGGACCTGCTGCGGCGCATGGTGGACCGCAAGGGCTCCGACCTGTTCATCACCTCGGGCTTCCCGCCGGCGATCAAGATCGACGGCGAGGTGCGGCCGCAGACGGACAAGGCGCTCGCATCCGAGCAGAGCGCGGTCCTCGTCCGCTCGATCATGAACGACCGCCAGACGCGCGAGTTTGACGCCAGCAAGGAGGCGAACTTCGCGATCGCCCCGCCGGGCATCGGGCGCTTCCGCGTCAGCGCGTTCGTGCAGCAGGGCATGACCGGCTGCGTGATCCGCCAGATCAACTCCACGATCCCGACGATCGAGGAGCTCGAGCTGCCGGCGATCCTGAAGGACATCGTGATGTCCAAGCGCGGCCTCGTCATCGTGGTCGGAGCGACCGGCTCCGGCAAGTCGACGACGCTCGCCGCCATGGTCGGCTACCGCAACGAGAAGACGCGCGGCCACATCGTGACGATCGAGGACCCGGTCGAGTACGTGCACTCGCACCGCGGCTGCGTCGTGACGCACCGCGAGGTCGGCGTCGACACCGAGAGCTGGCACACGGCGCTCAAGAACACGCTGCGCCAGGCGCCCGACGTCATCATGATCGGCGAAATCCGCGACCGCGAGACGATGGAGTACGGCATCCAGTTCGCCGAGACCGGCCACCTGGTGCTCGCGACGCTGCACGCGAACAGCTCGAACCAGGCCCTCGACCGCATCATCAACTTCTTCCCGGAGGAGAAGCGCGAGCAGCTCCTGATGGACCTGTCGCTCAACATCCGCTCGATGGTCTCGCAGCGCCTGATCCCGCGCGAGAAGACCGAGGGCCGCATCGCGGCGATGGAGATCATGATCGGCACGCCGCTCGTCGCCGACCTGATCTTCCGCGGCGAGGTCATGAAGATCAAGGAAGTGATGTCGCGTTCGAACCGCCTCGGGATGAAGACCTTCGACCAGGCGTTGTTCGACCTCTACGAGGCGGGCACGATCTCGTACGAGGAGGGCCTCCGTAATGCCGACTCGAAGAA
>DATJFN010000087.1:0-10816 GCA_035495635.1 Steroidobacteraceae bacterium
GTTCCCGGAGGCGGCGCGCGCAATGGCGCTCCAGGGCGCCGAGATCCTCCTGTACCCGACCGCGATCGGCTCCGAGCCGCAGGATCCCTCGCTCGACTCGCGCTACCACTGGCAGCGCACGATGCAGGGCCACGCGGCCGCCAACGTGATGCCGCTCGTCGCCTCGAACCGCATCGGCATGGAGCAGGGAGAGAAGGTCTCGATCACCTTCTACGGCCATTCCTTCATCGCGGACCACACGGGGGCGATCGTCGCGCAGGCGGACGACCATAGCGAGCAGGTGATCACGGCGACCTTCGACCTCGAGGAGATCCGCCGCTACCGGCACTCCTGGGGACTCTTCCGCGACCGCCGGCCCGATCTCTACGGGCCCCTGCTGAAGCTGGACGGTGGCCGCGGCTGAGGGCGCGCTCGCAGGCCGGATCGCCTGCGTGGACCTCGAAACCACGGGCGGGCACGCGGCGTGCGACCGGATCATCGAGGCGGGCATCGTGTTGCTCGAGGGCGGCGCGGTCGTCGAGGAATGGTCGACGCTCGTGAATCCCGGCGTGCCGATCCCATACGCCATCCAGGAGTTCACCGGCATCCGCGAGGCGATGGTCGCAGACGCGCCGCCGTTCGCCGAAGTCGCCGACTTGATCGCCGCGCGCATTGACGGCGCCCTCTTCGTCGCGCACAACGCGCGCTTCGACTACGGGTTCCTGCGCTCTGAATTCCGCCGCCTCGGCCGGCGGTTCCGTGCGCCAGTGCTGTGCACCGTGCGGCTGTCTCGCGCACTGACCCCCGACGAGCGCGGCCACAACCTTGACGCGGTGATGGCGCGGCACGGCATCGCCTGCGACGCGCGGCATCGCGCGCTCGGCGATGCACGCGTGCTCGCGGAGTTCCTGCGCATCGCGCGCGCGCGCTGGGCGGACGCGGACCTGTCCGCGATCGTGACGCGCCTGACCGGGACATCGCGCCTGCCGCCGCAGCTCGATCCGACGATCGCGGACGAGCTGCCCGAGGGCCCGGGCGTCTACTTTTTCTACGGCGAGGATGACTCACTCCTTTATATCGGCAAGGCCAAGAACCTGGCGACCCGCGTGCCCGCGCACTTCAGCGACCCGCACGCGAAGCTCGAGCGCGAGCTCACGCGCCTCGTGCGGCGGATCGAATGGCTTGAGACTGCCGGCGAGTTCGGCGCCATGGTCGCGGAGGCCCGGCTCATCAAGGCGCGGCGGCCCGCGCTCAACCGCAGCCTCCGTGATGCCTCGGAGCTCTGGGCCATCACGCTCCGTGAGGACGACGCGATGCCGCTCGCCAACATCGCGATGCTGGACGCGCTCGACGATCCCGGCGCGAGCTTCGGGCTGTTTCGCCGCGAGCTGGACGCCCGGCGCGCGCTCGAGGGCCTTCTCCGCGAGCGCGAGCTCTGCGCGAAGTGGCTGGGCCTCGAGCGCGGCGAGGGCTCCTGCATCGGCTTCCAGCTCGGCCGCTGCCGCGGCGTCTGCATCGGCCGCGAGCTGCCGGCGCTGCACGCGGTGCGCGCGCGGCTTGCGCTCTCGGGGCTCAAGCGCCGCGAATGGCCGTTCGCCGGCCCGATCGGCATCCGCGAACGCGACTGGCGCGGCGTCGAAGAGACCCACGTGTTCGACCGCTGGTGTTACGAGGGCGAACCCTTCGACCTCGACCTCTACCGCATCCTGACGGGATTCCTCGACCGGCCGCTGCGCGGCGCGGAGCTCGTGAAGCCGGGCGAGGGCTGATGCGCGCGCCCGTCTTCGTCACCGCGGCGTCGGGCACGACGGACCTCCTCGCCGGGGAGCTCTCCGCGCTCGGCATCGCGGAGGCGCGCGAAGTGCAGGGCGGCGTCGCCTGCGAGTCCGACCTCGCGGGTGCCTACCGGGCCTGCCTCGAGTCGCGGATTGGGCTGCGCGTCCTGTGGCAGCTCGCGCACATTCCTGCCGCGGACGCCGCCGCGCTCTACGCGGCCGTGCGCACGATCGACTGGGGCGAGCACCTGGACGCGGACGGCACGCTGGCCGTCGATTTCTCGGGAAGCCTTCCGGGCGTCACGCACACGCAGTTCGGCGCGCAGCGCGTGAAAGACGCGATCGTCGACCAGTTCCGCGAGCGGACCGGGACGCGGCCGTCGGTGGACCGCGAGTCGCCGACAGTTCGCGTCAACGTCCACGCCATGCGCGGCGCCGTCAATATCTCGATCGACCTCGCGGGCGACAGCCTGCACCGCCGCGGCTACCGCGGCGGGCAGGGCGCGGCGCCACTCAAGGAAAACCTCGCGGCAGCGATCCTGGTCCGCGCCGGCTGGCCCCCGATCGCCGCGGCGGGCGGCGCCTTCGTCGATCCGATGTGCGGCTCCGGTACGCTGCCGATCGAAGCGGCGCTCATCGCCGCCGACATCGCGCCGGGCCTGCTGCGCCCGCGCTTTGGCTTCGAGCGCTGGAAGCGACACGACGCCGATGCCTGGGCCGCGATCCGCGCGGCGGCGGAGGCGCGCCGGCAGCCCGAGCTGCTGACGCCCGGCCGAATCCGCGGATTCGACCGCGATGCCGTTGCGATCCGCGACGCGGAGGCGAATGCCGCGCGCGCGGGACTCGCGAGGCGCCTCTTCTTCCAGCGCGCCGAGCTCGCGAACCTGCCGGCTGCTCCGGCGCCGGGCGGCCTCGTCGCCGTCAATCCGCCTTACGGCGAGCGCATCGGGGAGACGGAAGAGCTCGGGGCCCTGTACGCGCTCCTCGGCGAGCGGCTTCGCGCCGACTACCGCGGCTGGGAGGCCGCCGTCCTCACGGGCAGCCCCGCGCTCGGCCGCGAGCTCGGGATCCACGCGCGCCGCACGCACCGGATGATGAACGGGCCGATCGAATGCCGGCTGCTCCGGCTCGCGATCGAGCCCGCCGGCTTCGTGAAGAAGCGCGAGCCGGGCCGGCCGCCGGCGATCGACGCCGAGTCGGCGCGCGCGCGGCCGGGCGCGCAGATGTTCGCGAACCGGCTGAGGAAGAACCTCGACCGGCTCGCCGCCTGGGCGCGGCGGGAGAAGGTCTCCTGTTACCGGCTCTACGACGCCGACATGCCCGAATACGCGTTCGCGATCGACGTCTACCAATCGGACCCGGAAGGCCGGGCCGGTCGCTGGCTGTACGTGCAGGAATACGCGCCGCCAGCGACGGTCGACCGCGCGAAGGCGAAAGCACGGCGCGAAGAAGCGCTCTCGGCCCTGCCCGAGGTCACCGGCCTTGCGACTGACGCGATCTACTGGCGCACGCGCCGGCCGCAGAAGGGAAAGTCGCAGTACGAGGCGATGGCCGACGTCGGGGAGCGCGTGCTGGTCGAAGAGGGCGGCCTCAAGTTTCTCGTGAACTTCACGGACTACCTCGACACGGGGCTCTTCCTCGACCACCGCAAGACGCGGGCGCGCATCCGCGAGCTCGCGCGAGGCCGGCGCTTCCTAAACCTCTTCTGCTACACGGGCGCGGCGACCGTCTACGCCGCGGCGGGCGGCGCGGCGGCGACGACGAGCGTCGACATGTCGCGTACCTACCTCGACTGGGCGAAACGGAACCTGTCGGTCAACGCGCTCACGGGCGCGCACGAGTTCGTCCAGGAGGATTGCCTCGCCTGGCTCGCCGACGCCCCGGCGACGACGTACGACCTCATCTTCCTGGATCCGCCGACCTTCTCGAACTCGAAGCGCATGGAGCGCGAGTTCGACGTGCAGCGCGACCACGCGGACCTCATCCGCTCGGCGATGGTGCGCCTCGCGCCCGGGGGGCTCCTCGTCTTCTCGACCAACTTCCGGAAGTTCCGGCTGAACGCGGCGGCGCTCGAGGGCCTCTCGGTGCACGACATCACGCGCAAGACGATCCCGCAGGATTTCGCCGGCGATGCGCGCGTCCATCACTGCTTCGAGGTTCGTCGCACTTAGTCAGGAATGGCGCGCCAGGCGCAGGGTCCGGCGGCGCGAGCGAAGGGGTCCCGCCGGCGCAGTGCGCGCGCCCGCGAGCCTCGGTGTCGCTACGCGAGCTTCTTGACCGCCTGGAGTGCGATCGAAGAGAGGCCGGTGCCGCCCGCGCTGACGTGCCGGCGGATCTCCTCGCGCATGCGCGGCTCCCAGAACTTCTTCAGGTGGTTCGCGACCTGGTCGGCCGCCGAAGTCGGGTCGGGATCGGAGCCGAAGAAGTTCGCGATGTCGTTCGCCATCGCGACGAGGCGCTGCACGTTCATTCGGCGCCCCGCCTCAGGTGGACGGAACGGGCTGCTTGAAGCGGGCGGCGCGCTCGGCGCCCGTGCGTGCGCGCCAGGCATCCGGCTGCGTGACCTTCGCGACCTCGACCGCCGTCACCTTGTACTCGGGACAGTTGGTCGCCCAGTCGGAGTTCTCGGTTGTCACGAGGTTCACGCCGGACTCCGGGAAGTGGAAGGTCGTGTAGACGACGCCGCGCGCGATGCGGCGCGTGAGGCGCGCGCGCACCACGATCTCGCCGGCCCGGCTCGCGACGCCGACCAGGTCGTTCTCGCCGATGCCACGGGCCTCGGCGTCGTCCGGGTGCATCTCGAGCACGTCTTCCTTGTTGAAGACGAGGTTCTTCGTGCGGCGGGTCTGGGTGCCGACGTTGTACTGGTAGAGGACGCGGCCGGTCGTCAGGAGCAGCGGGTAGCGGCTCGTCGAGCGCTCGGCCGTCGCGACGTACTCGGTGCGGTAGAACCTGCCCTTGCCGCGCACGAAGCTGCCGACGTGCATCGTCGGCGTGCCTTCGGGCGCCTTGTCGTTGCAGGGCCACTGGATCGTGCCGAGCCGGTCGAGCTTCTCGAAGCTCACGCCGGTGAACGTCGGCGTGAGGCGCGCGATCTCGTCCATGATCTCGGACGGGTGCGCGTACTGCATCGGGTAGCCGAGCGCCTGGGCGAGGCGCATCGTGACTTCCCAGTCGGCGAGGCCGGCGAGCGGCTCCATGACCTTGCGCACGCGCGAGATGCGGCGCTCCGCATTCGTGAACGTGCCGTCCTTCTCGAGGAAGGAGGAGCCCGGCAGGAAGACGTGCGCGAATCGCGCCGTCTCGACCAGGAAGATGTCCTGGACCACGACGCATTCCATCGCGGAGAGCGCCGAGGTCACATGATGCGTGTTGGGGTCGGACTGGACGAAGTCCTCGCCCTGGATGTACATCGCCTTGAAGCTGCCGTCGAGCGCGGCCTCGAACATGTTCGGGATGCGAAGCCCCGGTTCGTCGGAGATTGTCACGTTCCAGCTCGACTCGAACAGCCCGCGCGTGACGGCGTCCGACACGTGGCGGTAGCCCGGCAGCTCGTGCGGGAAGGAGCCCATGTCGCAGGAGCCCTGCACGTTGTTCTGGCCGCGCAGCGGGTTCACGCCGACGCCCTCGCGGCCCAGGTTGCCCGTCGCCATCGCGAGGTTCGCGATGCCGATGACCATGGTCGTGCCCTGGCGGTGCTCGGTCACGCCCAGGCCGTAGTAGATCGCGCTGTTCGGGCCCGCGGCGTAGAGGCGCGCCGCGCCGCGCACCAGCGCGGCCGGCACGCCGCTGACCGGTTCCATCGCCTCCGGCGAGTTCTTCGGGTCGGAGATGAAGTCCTTCCATTCCTGGTATGACTTCGTCTCGCAGCGCTCGAGCGCGTAGTCGTCCTTCGTGAGCCCCTCGGTGACGATCACGTGGGCGAGCGCATTGATGACTGCGACGTTCGTTCCCGGCCGCAGCTGCAGGTGGTAGGCCGCCTCGATGTGCGGCGTGCGCACGAGGTCGGTCGCGCGCGGGTCGATGACGATGAGCTTGGCGCCCTGGCGCAGGCGGCGCTTGAGCTGCGAGCCGAAGACCGGGTGGCCGTCGGTCGGGTTGGCTCCGATGACGACGACGACATCGGCCTTCTGAACCGAGGTGAAGGCCTGCGTCCCGGCGGATTCGCCGAGCGTGTGCTTGAGGCCGTAGCCGGTGGGCGAGTGGCAGACGCGCGCGCAGGTATCGACGTTGTTCGTCAGGAGGGCCGCGCGCACGAGCTTCTGGACGAGGTAGGTCTCCTCGTTCGTGCAGCGCGAGGACGTGATGCCGCCGACCGAGTTCCGGCCGTATTTCTGCTGGATGCGGCGGAACTCGCTCGCAGTGTATTCGATGGCCTCGTCCCAGCTCACCTCTCGCCAGGGATCCGTGATCCGCTTGCGGATCATCGGCTTGGTGACGCGGTCCTTGTGCGTCGCGTAGCCGTAGGCGAAGCGGCCCTTGATGCAGGCATGGCCCTGGTTCGCCGCGCCCGCGCGGTTCGGGACCATGCGCACCACGGTTTCCTGCTTGATCTCGGCTTTCAGCGTGCAGCCGACGCCGCAGTAGCCGCAGGTCGTCGAGACCGCCCTTTCGGGCTGCCCGAGCTGCGCGAGCGACTTCTCGGAGAGCGCCGCCGTCGGGCAGGCTTCGACGCAGGCGCCGCAGGAGACGCACTCGGACGCGAGGAAGGGCTGGTGCTCGCTCGCCGACACGCGCGAGCCGAAGCCGCGGCCCTCGATCGTGAGCGCGAGCGTGCTCTGCGTCTCGTCGCAGGCGCGCACGCAGCGCGAGCAGACGATGCAAAGGTCCGGGTTGAAGTCGAAGTAGGGATTGCTGACGTCCGGCGCCACCCCGCGCTGCGTCTTGCCGGGCGCGTAGCGCGAGCCGGTGATGCCGGTGACCTCGGCCGCGTCCTGCAGCTCGCAATGTCCGTTGGCCGGGCAATCATCGCAGTCGAGCGGATGGTCGGAGACGTAGAGCTCGACGATGTTGCGGCGGAGCTGGTCGATGCGCGGCGAGTGCGTCCGCACCTTCATGCCGGGCGCGACCTGTGTCGTGCAGGACGCCGGGAAGCCCTTGCGTCCCTCGATCTCGACGAGGCACAGGCGGCAGGAGCCGAAGGCCTTCAGGGAATCCGTGGCGCAGAGCTTCGGGATGCGGGCATCCGCGAGCGCCGCTGCGCGCATGACCGACGTGCCCGCCGGCACCGTCACGGTCGCGCCGTCGATCTCGAGCGTGACCTGCTCGTCCGTCTTCGCCGGCGGCGTGCCGAGGTCACGATAGTCGATCGAGTACACCTAGCCTCCTCGCGCCCGCCTGAAGTCTTCCGGGAAGTGCTTCATGGCGCTCTGGACGGGGAAGGGGGTCATGCCCCCCAGGCCGCACAGGGACGCATTCAACATCGTATCGCAGAGTTCCTCGACCAGCGCAATCAGCCGGTCGCGGTCTCCGCCCTTCCCCAGGGCCGCAAGCGCTTCCGCCCCCCTGACGGCCCCGATCCGGCAAGGGGTGCACTTGCCGCAGGACTCGTGGGCGCAGAACTCCATGGCATAACGCGCCATGTCGAGCATGTCGACGGTGTCGTCGAACGCGACGACGCCGCCATGCCCGAGGAGCGCGCCGATCGCGGACAGGGACTCGTACTCGAGCGGCGTGTCGAACTGCGACGCCGGCAGGTAGGCGCCGAGCGGGCCGCCGATCTGCACCGCCCGGATCGGCCGCCCGCTCATCGAGCCGCCGCCGTAGTCCTCGAGCAGCTCGCGGACGGTGAGTCCGAAGGCGCGTTCGACGAGCCCGCCGCGGCGGATGTTGCCCGCGAGCTGCAGCGGCAGCGTGCCGCGCGATTTCGCCTGGCCGAATTCCTGGTAGGCCTTCGCGCCCTGCGCGAAGATCCACGGCACGGTCGCGAGCGTGATGACGTTGTTGACGATCGTGGGCGCGCCGAAGAGCCCCTTCTCGGCCGGCAGCGGCGGGCGCACGCGGATCTCGCCGCGTCGTCCCTCGAGGCTCTCGAGCATCGAGGTCTCTTCGCCGCAGATGTAGGCGCCGGCACCCAGCCGTATCTCGAGGTCGAAGGCCCGCCGGCTCCCCATCACGTCGGGGCCGAGCAGGCCCTCGCGGCGCGCGGCCTCGATCGCCTCGCCGAGGACGGCGTAGGCGTGAGGGTACTCGACGCGCAGATAAATGTATCCGCGATCCGCGCCAACCGCGAAGCCCGCGATCGTCATCCCCTCGATCAGCGAGAACGGATCGCCTTCCATGAGCATGCGGTCGGAGAAGGTGCCCGAGTCGCCTTCGTCCGCATTGCAGGTGACGTATTTCTGGCCCGCCGGCTGCCGGAGCACCGTCTGCCACTTGATCCCGGTCGGGAAGGCGGCGCCGCCGCGGCCGCGCAGGCCCGAATCCAGCACTTCCTGGACCGCGGCCTCGGGGCTCATCGTGAGCGCACGCACGAGTCCCTGGTAGCCGCCCGACGCGCGGTACGCGGCGAGGTCCAGCGGATCGTTGCGGCCGACGCGCGCGAAGGTGAGGCGCTGCTGCGAGGCGAACCAGGGGTGCTTCTCGATGTCGCCCAGCCGCAGCGAGTGCGCGGCGCCTTTCAGGAATCCGGCGGCGACGAGCGACGGGAGGTCCTTCTCCGCGACGGGACCATAGGCGATCCGGCCTTCGGCGCACTCGACTTCGACGAGCGGCTCGAGCCAGTAGAGGCCGCGCGAGCCGTTGCGGCGGATCTTCGCCTCGACGCCGGCCGCGAGCGCCTCCCGCTCGATGCGGCGCGCGGTCGCCTCGGCGCCGAGCGCGAGCGCGCCGGCATCGCGCGGAATCCAGACCGTGACGCTCACGGCTTCGCCTTCGCGCCCGCGTCTAGGAGCGCGTCGAGGCGCTCCGGCGTGACGCGACCATGGACTTCATCGTCGAGCATGGCGGCAGGCGAGCACGCGCAGAGGCCAAGGCAGTAGACGGCCTCGAGCGTCACGCGTCCGTCCGCGGTCGTGCCGCCGAAGTCGACGCCGAGCCGCTTCTTCGCATGCTGTTCGATCGCGCGTCCGCCCGCTGCCTGGCAGGACTCGGCGCGGCAGATCTGCAGCACGTGCCGTCCCGGCGGCCGCGTGCGGAAGTGGTGGTAGAACGTGACGACGCCGTGCACTTCGGCGCGCGACAAGTTGAGCGCGTGCGCAAGCACCGGCACGGTGCCCGGCGGCACGCAGCCGAAGTTGGCCTGCACTTCGTGAAGTATCTCGATCAGCGGCCCCGCGCGGTGGCGATGGCGCTCGACGATCGCCAGGATCCGCTTCTCATCGACGGCCGGCGCGGCGACGGCGCTCACTGCAGGCGCTCCCGGTGCGCGTAGACGTTGAACGAGCGGGCGCGCAGGAATCCGACGAGCAGGATGCCGGTGCGCCGCGCGAGGTCGATGGCGAGCGAGGAGGGCGCGCCGACCGCGGCGACGGCCGGGATACCGGCCGTGGCGGCTTTCTGCAGGAGCTCGAAGCTCGCGCGGCCCGACAGGAACAGGATGCTCCGCGACAGCGGCAGCTCGCCCGCGAGTAGTTTCGCGCCGATGAGCTTGTCGAGCGCGTTATGCCGGCCGACGTCCTCGCGAAGCGCCAGCAACTGGCCTTCCGCGTCGAAGAGGCAGGAGGCGTGCAGCCCGCCCGTCTCGCGGAAAACGTCCTGGCCTGCGCGCGCGCGGTCGGACAGCGATTCGAGCAGCGACGCCCTGACCTTGAGCGAACCGTCCACCTCGGGCGAGCGCATCATGCGCTCGACGGCTTCGAGCGAGGCGTTGCCGCACACGCCGCAGCTCGAGGTCGTGTAGAAGTTCCGCTGCAGTCGGCTGGCGTCGTAGGCGGCGCCCTCGGCGAGCTGGATGCGCACGACGTTGCCCACGGGGCCGCAGATGCGCCCCTCGGCGTAATCCTCGCGCCTGCGCAGGATCCCTTCGCCATGCAGGAAGCCGACCGCGAGCTCGATGTCATGGCCGGGCGTCCGCATCGTGATGGACATCGACGTGCCGGGACCCTTGTCGCTGGCCTCCGCCACGCGGATTTCGAGCGGCTCCTCGACGACGACGAGGTCCTGGCGCGCAACGAGTTGCGCGTCGCGCATCGCATCGATGGAAACCTCGCGAACCGGGTCGTCCTGGCGCTGTACGCTCATCGAATCCTGCGATGCTAGCACTCGCTGCGCGCGGCGGCCTGCGGCCGGCGGCCCATGCGGCGGCGGCCAGGGGCTGCGCCTTCGGATGCCTTGTGCTCGGGCGGAGGCGGCAGCACCGGCAGTTCCTTCTGGTCCTTCAGTCCCGCCAAAATGATTCGGCGCATCTCCGCTTCCGCAGCGGGATCCGTCGGCACCTGCACGTAGGCCGCGAGCCGCTTCTCGACCTGCTCCATCGCGCGCGCCGGGAGGTCGTGAGAGCCCTGCTTGATCCAGGTCTCGCGGTTCTCGCGGTCGATGATCGGGTCGGTCAGGTAGAGCTCCTGCGGCCAGTACTTCAGCGTGTGGGGCGAAGTGATGAGGTGGTCGTGCTGGCGGACGTCGTCCACCAGCGTCCGTGCCGGCAAGTCTTCGATTACGTGGGTCTCCCGCACGAAGTTGAGGCACTGCCCGCAGACTTCGTTGTCGAACACGAGCTTCGCGAGGCTGAAGGTCAGCACGAAGTCGAGCATGCCCGGACCGGACACGGAGTTGACGCCTGCGAGCGCGGCGAGCATCGCGCTCGTCATCGTCTCGGCGCCCGCCTGCGCGTCGAGGAACTTGCCGTCGGAGAGCGCCATGTAGGCCTGCGTCGGCAGGCCGAGGGACTTTGCGATCGCAACATAAGCGACGTTCAGCCGCTGCGCCTCGATCGCCGCCATCGGCGCGCTCGCGGCGCGCATGTGAAAGGTCGCCGGCGCGCCGCCGAAGAGCACGGGCGCGCCCGGCTTCACGATCTGCGCCATGGTGATGCCGGTCAGCACGTCGACGCAGTGGAAGACACAGGCGCCGACCAGCGTCACCGGCGCGATGAGGCCCATGAGCGTCACCGGCACGATCTCGAC
>DATJFN010000088.1:0-3560 GCA_035495635.1 Steroidobacteraceae bacterium
CTCGGTCACTTCCTCGGGCCGCTCGTCGATGAGCAGCACGATCAGGTAGACGTCGGGGTGGTTCCAGGTGATGGAAGTCGCGATGTTCTGCAGGAGCATCGTCTTGCCGGCTTTCGGCGGCGAGATGATGAGGCCGCGCTGGCCTTTGCCGAGCGGCGCCATCAGGTCGATCATCCGCGCGGTCAGGTCCTCGGTCGAGCCATTGCCGCGCTCGAGCTTCAGGCGCTTGGTCGGGTGCAGCGGCGTCAGGTTCTCGAACAGCAGCTTGTGGCGCGCGCTTTCCGGCGTGTCGAAGTTGATCTCGCCGACCTTCAGCAGCGCGAAATAGCGCTCGCCGTCCTTCGGCGGACGGATGAGGCCCGAGATCGAGTCGCCGGTGCGGAGGTTGAATCTGCGGATCTGGCTGGGGCTGACGTAGATGTCGTCGGGGCCCGCGAGGTACGAGCTGTCGGCGGAGCGGAGGAAGCCGAAGCCGTCCTGGAGTATCTCGAGGACGCCGTCGCCGTAGATGTCCTCGCCGCCCCTCGCGTGCGCCTTCAGGATCGAGAAGATCACGTCCTGCTTGCGCTGCCTCGCCATGTTCTCGAGGCCCATGGACTCGGCCATGGTGACGAGCTCGTGGACGGGCTTGTTCTTCAGCACCGTCAGGCTCATCGCGCTTCGGGACGCCGCGAGTTCCTCCGGCGAGATGATGTCGCCGTCCGGCCCGTCCATCATCGTGTGGTCGTCGACCGGGAGACCTTCCTGACCGTGGCGCGGCCCGCCACCCCCGCGGTTCCTGTGGCCCTTCTGGCGATTGCGGGCCTGGTTGCCGAGATAGCCTCTCATCGGGCTGCACCCGCGCGGGCATCCGGCAGATGCTGGTCCAGCAGTGCCGCGAGCTTCGACTTGCCGACGAGGCCGACCTGCTGCGCCTCGGGGGCGCCGTTCTTGAACAGGATCAGCGTCGGGATTCCGCGTACGCCGTATTTCACGGGCGTCTGACGGTTGTCGTCGATGTTGAGCTTGGCGATCCTGACCCGGCCCGCGTAGTCCTTCGCGAGGTCATCGAGTATCGGGGCAATCGCCTTGCAGGGGCCGCACCATTCGGCCCAGAAATCGAGCAGTACGGGTGTATTGGATTTCAGGACGTCCGTCTCGAACGTCGCGTCCGTGGTATGGAAGATATCGCCGCTCACGCGGGCATTTCTCCTGGTTTGAAGTTGATCTGACGGGCGGATGCCCGATACGGCACAATATTCGGCGCGTTTGGGATCAAAACGTGCGGGAATCCGCACCGCTAGGATGCTTTTGTAACCCGTCGGGGGTCTTTTTTCAAGTGATGTCGTTCAAAGTGGCAAGCCGGTGACGCAACAGCAATTCTCCGACCTTTCGTTCACCGGACTCCACCTGCCTGATCCCGTCGCCCGCGGCATTGCCGATGCGGGCTTCGAGCGCTGCACCCCGATCCAGGCGCAGGCGCTGCCTCGCGCGCTCGCGGGATTCGACGTCGCAGGGCAGGCGCAGACCGGCACCGGCAAGACCGCAGCTTTCCTGGTCGCGCTCTTCACGCACCTCCTGCGCTACCCCGCCTCGCCCGCGCGCCCCGCGACCTCCCCGCGCGCGCTCGTGCTCGCGCCGACGCGCGAGCTCGCGATCCAGATCCACCGCGATGCGGAGATCCTCGCCCAGTACACCGGCCTCACTCTCGGCCTCGCCTTCGGCGGCGTCGACTACGACAAGCAGCGCCGCACGCTCCAGGCGGGGGTCGACGTCCTCATCGGCACGCCCGGCCGCATCATCGACTTCTTCCGCCAGCACGTGTTCGACCTGCGCCACGTGCAGGTCATGGTGCTCGACGAGGCTGACCGCATGTTCGACCTCGGCTTCATTAAGGACATCCGTTTCCTGCTGCGCCGGCTGCCGGCGCCCGAGCACCGCCTGAACCTCCTGTTCTCGGCGACGCTTTCGCACCGCGTGCTCGAGCTCGCCTACGAGCACATGAACGACCCGGAGCTGATCCGCATCGAGCCCGAGCGCATCACGGCCGAGCGCGTCCGCCAGGTCATCTTCTACCCGGCGATGGAGGAGAAGGCAGCCCTGCTCGTACACCTGCTGCGCAAGGACGCAGCGACCCGCACGCTCGTGTTCGTCAACACCAAGCGCCTGGCCGAGCGGCTCGAGCGCCTGCTGCGCGCGAACGGGATCGTCGCCGCGGCGATGTCCGGCGACGTCCCGCAGCGGAAGCGCATGCGCATGCTGCGCGAATTCCACGACGGCAAGCTCGCGGCGCTGGTCGCGACCGACGTCGCGGCGCGCGGACTGCACATTCCCGACGTCAGCCATGTCTTCAACTACGACCTGCCGCAGGACCCGGAAGACTACGTGCACCGCATCGGCCGCACCGCGCGAGCGGGCGCGGCAGGAGATGCCGTGAGCTTCGGCTGCGAGCAGTACGTCGTCTCACTGCCGGATATCGAAGCCTTCATCGGCCATCGCATCCCCGTCGGCAGCTTCGATCCCGCGGAGCTGCCCGAGCTCAAGCCCGCGCACTACGCGCCGCGCTCGTTCGGCGACGAGGAAGAGGATGGCCCGCCGCCCTCGCAACTGCACCGGCCGCACCGCCACGAGGGCCATGGCCCGGGTCCGGGCGGCGGCAAGAATAAGCGCCGCCGGCGGCGGCGCCAGGGCGCGCCTCAGGACCCGGCCAACTGAGCCTGCGGCCGCGCCGCAAGGCCTTTGGCAAGCTCCAGTACCGACTCGACGCCGGGAAAATCGTCGACGGCGCGGAGCGGTCCCCGGTGCACCGGACGGCGCACGGCGTACACCCACCGGATGCCATGGCTGCGCGCCGCCTCGAGCACAGCGCGGTTGTCGTCCGCGAAAAGCGTGCGCGCCGGATCGTAGCCCTCGCACGCGGCGAGCCGCGGCCAGAACGCCACGTGCTCCTTCGGCACGCCGAACTCGTGGGAGCTGTAGACGGCGTCGAAGCGGCGACAGATACCGAGGTGCGCGTCCTTGATCGCGAGGATCTCCGGGTGCGCGTTGGTGACGAGCGCGATGCGGCAGCCTGAGCTGCGCAATTGCGCGAGGAACGAGCGCGCTTCGGGCAGCCATTCGGTGCGGTGCCGGGTCGCGCGCTTCAGCGCCGCGATGTCGACTGCGAGCGCGCGGCTCCAGTAGTCGATGCAGTACCAGTCGAGCGTCCCCGCCGTCGAATCGAAGATGGGGCGCATCAGGCGATGGGCCTCGTCGATCGAGACGCCGCGGCTCTCCGCGACGCGCCGCGGGACCAGCTCGTCCCAGAACAGCATGTCGTAGCCGAGGTCGAGCAGCGTGCCGTCCATGTCGAGCAGCACGGTGTCGATCGCGGGCCAGTCGGGGAAATGGGCGCTTCCCTGCACGCCGCTATGATATAACGCCCCGTTTTCCGGAGCCTTAATGACGACAGACCCAGGCAAGCTGCTGCTCGAGGTGACGGCGCTCGCGCGCGAGGCCGGTCGGGCCATCCTCGAGGTCTACGCCTCGTCTTTCAGCGTGCGGGAAAAAGAGGACCGCTCGCCATTGACGGAGGCGGACCT
>DATJFN010000089.1:0-6044 GCA_035495635.1 Steroidobacteraceae bacterium
TGGCCCTCGGCCAGCAGGTCCAGGATGTTCAAAAAGCCCTGCAAACGACCGTTCATTGCTTTGTCTCCTTTGCCTCAGGGGATCGGGCCCCGCGCCCTTTCATCCCTGTTCGGGCTAGACTTTGAACTGCCGGTCCGCCGCGAACAAACGCATTAACTCAAGCTCGGTTAAGGGAAACTTGTGCCTGCCTCGGCCTATGGACGACTGCCGCTCAACGCGCTTCGGGTCTTCGAAGCCGTGGCCACGCGCCTGTCGTTTTCGGAGGCCGCCGACGCCCTGAATGTGACGCCGGCCGCGGTTTCCCAGCAGATCAAAGCCCTCGAGGACTACCTGCAGATCCCGGTCCTGCGCCGCAGCGGCCGCAAGGTCGAGCTGACGCCGGAAGGCGCCAAGCTGCTGCCGGGCGTGCAGTCGGGGCTCGACGCGCTGGTCGCGACGCTGCGCGAGACGCGCATGGTTCGCGCGAGCGGCATCATCAACGTCTCGACGCTGTCCTCGCTCATGCAGAAGTGGCTGACGCCTCGGCTGCACCGGCTGCATGCGCGCTTCCCGGAGCTGCGCGTCGACTGGAACACCTCGCGCGAGGCGGTCGACTTCACGCGCAGCGACTACCACGCCGCCGTGCGCCTCGGCGAGGCGGTTACACCCGGCCTCGAGTACGACCTCCTGATGGACGAGTGGCTGGTCGTCGTCGCGTCACCAAAGCTCTTCCAGAAGTACGGTTCGCTCGACGATCGCGAGAGCTTCGAGGGCATCCCGATGCTGCAGGCTCGGGACGAGCCCTGGTCGAGGTTTGAAAAGAGCGCGGCCCCCGCGCCCTGGCCGGCGGGCCCGACGATCATCGACGATTCGGTCAGCGTGATCTCGGCCGTGATGGAAGGGCTCGGCTACGCGCCGGCGCGCTGGTCGATCGCCGCAAACGACCTCGACAACGGCAATCTCGTGCTCGCGAGCAAGATGATCGTGCCGTCACGATTCAAGTACTGGTTCGTCTGCCCGCCCGCGTATTCGGAGCTGCCGATGGTCATCGCGCTCCGCCAGTGGCTGCGCGACGAGGCCGCCGCCTTCCTGAAGCCGGACGACTGGCTCGGCCGCCGCTACCGCTGAATAAAGGGGACGCGCCCCTTTAAATCCGGATAGTTCGCGGCAGATGCGACCTGCAGTTAAAGGGGCGCGTCCCCTCTTCATGAAAGCGTCATGTGGCGGTCATCGCGCCGCCATCGGTGACTCGGACAATGGCGCCGCATCCCGCGGTGCCCTATGCGAATCGCCGTTGTCACCGAAACCTATCCGCCCGAGGTCAACGGCGTCAGCCTGACCGTGCAGAACCTCGTCGCCGGGATGGCGGAGGACGGGCACGAGCTCATCGTCGTGCGTCCTTTCCAGCCGGGCGTGTCGACGCTGCCGCTCGCGAAGCCGGTGCACGAGCTCCTGGTCCCGGGCGCGGCGCTGCCGAAGTACCCGGGCCTTCGCTTCGGCTTCCCGGCCGGCAGCAAGCTCACGCGCCTTTTCGCCACGCACCGCCCGGATGCCGTCTACGTCGCGACCGAGGGCCCCCTCGGCTGGTCCGCGGTGCGCACTGCGCGCCGCCTCGGCATCCCGGTCGCGACCGGTTTTCATACGCGCTTCGATGCCTATGCCGTCGCGTATGGCCTCGGCCCGCTGACGTCCGTCGTGCGTCACTGGCTGAGGCGCCTTCACAACGCCGCGGGCGCGACGGTCGTGCCCACCCCCGAACTCCGCGAATGGCTGGAACGGCATGGGTTCCAGCGGGTGCGAGTCGTTGCCCGGGGCGTTGACACCAAGCTGTTCGACCCCGCGCGCCGCCGGCAGAAGCTGCGCGAGCGCTGGGGCGTCGCGCCGGACGGCCTCGCGGTCGTCTACGTCGGCCGCATCGCGGCGGAGAAGAACCTCGACCTCGCGATCGACGCCTTCGCGCGCATCAAGGAAAAGCGGCCGGACGCGCGCTTCGTCTGGGTCGGCACCGGGCCGCTGGCGAGCCGCCTGCCGCGCGAGTATCCCGAGTTCGTGTTCACGGGCCTGCGCCTCGGCGAGGATCTCGCCGAGCACTTCGCGTCAGCGGACCTCTTCCTGTTCCCCAGCCTCAGCGAGACCTTCGGCAACGTGACGCTGGAGGCGATGGCGAGCGGCGTGCCCACGATCGCCTTCGACTACGGAGCCGCGCGCGCGCACCTGAAAGACCGCGAGCACGGCCGGCTCGTTCCGAACGGCGACGACTCTGCTTTCGTCCAGGCCGCCGTCGATCTCGCGCGCGACGACGAGCGCCGCCGGCTGATGGGCATCGCTGCGCGCCGCGCCGTGCAGCAACTCCGGCCCTAGCGCGTCGCGCGCGATTTCGTGGGCGTTCTCGCGACACTCACTGCATAAGAACAAAGGGGACGCGCACCTTTAACTGCAGGCCGCATCCGCGGGGAATGCTCTGGAGTTAAAGGGGCGCGTCCCCTTTATTCTACAATCGCTGCGTGTCGAAGCGCGGTCACCTCTACGTCATCGCGGCGCCGTCGGGCGGGGGCAAGACGAGCCTCCTGAAAGCGCTGATCGCGCGCCGCCCCGGCATCGAATTCTCGGTCTCCTGCACGACCCGCAATCCCCGCCCGGGCGAGGCGGATGGCCGCGACTACCACTTCATCGGGCGCAAGGACTTCGAGCGGCTGGTCGACGCCAACGAGTTCCTCGAACACGCGAACGTGTTCGGCAACCTCTACGGCACGCGCCGGAGCGTAGTCGAAGCCGCCCTCGCCGAGGGCCGCGACCTCATCCTCGAGATCGACTGGCAGGGCGCGAAACAGGTCCGCGAACGACTGCCGGAAGCGGTGCAGGTCTTCATCCTGCCCCCGTCCCGCGCCGAGCTCGAATCGCGGCTCCGCAATCGCGGCAGCGACAGCGACGACGTGATCGCCCGCCGGCTCCAGGAGTCGACGCTCGAGATGTCGCACTGGGGTGATTTCGACTACGTCATCGTCAACCGGGACTTCGACCAGGCGCTGGCCGAGCTCAATGCCATCTTCGACGGCCGCGGGGAAGCGAGCCGTCGCGACCGGCCGGAGCTTGCGACGCTGACCCGGGAATTGCTCGGGAACTGAATCACGGTTCGGCCGCCCCCGATTCCCTTCCCGGCGGGATTCGCTAGCATTGCGCCATCGGGGCAGGGCAGGACCCATGGCAGGCAAGGACAGCAAGTCGGACCTCCGCTGGCACGCGGTCTCGGTCAAGCCGGGCGCGAATGCCTGCAACGCCGCAGTTTCCGGCAAGAACCGCCGCTGGCTGTCCCGCGAAGCGCCCCTGTTGCCGCTGCCGGGCTGCACCCGGCCCGACACCTGCCAGTGCACGTACAACCACCACGACGACCGCCGCGCGACCAGCCGCCGGGCTGAGGACCTGGACGCCTTCGCCCAGGCGCCTCGGGTGGTCAACGAGCGCCGCAAGCGCCGGACGCGCCGGGGCGAAAAGTAGCTGACGCCGCGATAAGTGGCCGGGATGCGCTGTTTTCCGGTATGATTTGCGGTCCAATTCCCTGAAATTACGGTCTTTTCCATGGCCCGCATCACCGTCGAAGATTGCCTCACTACGGTCGACAACCTGTTCGACCTCGTCCTGCTCGCCGCCAAGCGTTCGCGCCGCCTCGTGAACGGCGCGGAAGCGCGCGTCGAATGGGAGAACGACAAGCCCACGGTGGTGGCGTTGCGCGAGATCGCGGAAGGCAAGGTCACGATCGACCTGCTCTCCGAGCCGGATCCGGAGCCGGAGCAGGAGATCATTCCTGAGAATCCGCTCGACCTCGGCGTCGACTTCCGCGCGCCGCAGCTCGGCCTGGGGGACTGAGCCAAGACTGCCGGCCCGATGAATTACGCGTCTTCCATCCTCGGACTCCTGCCGGGCGGAAGACGCGCTCCCGGGATCGGCCAACTCGTTTCGAAGATCGAGACCTACCTCCCGCCCGACCAGGTCGAGCGGGTGCGCGAGGCGTTCGACTACGCCGAAGCCGCGCACAAGGGCCAGAAGCGCAAGTCGGGTGAGGCCTTCATCACCCACCCGGTCGCGGTCGCCGATATCCTCGCCGACCTGCACCTCGACGGCGCGACCATCCAGGCCGCGATCCTGCACGACGTCGTGGAGGACACGCCTTCCTCGATGGCCGAGGTCGAGCAGAAGTTCGGCAAGGAGGTCGCCGAGCTCGTCGACGGCGTGACGAAGCTGGACCAGGTCCAGTTCAAGAGCCGCAAAGAAGCCCAGGCCGAGAGCTTCCGCAAGATGATCCTCGCGATGGTGCGCGACATCCGCGTCATTATGGTGAAGCTCGCCGACCGCACCCACAACATGCGGACGCTCGCCGCGATGCCGCCCGAGAAGCGCCGCTCGGTCGCGCGCGAGACGCTCGACATCTACGCGCCGATCGCGAACCGCCTCGGAATCCACTCGATCAAGCTCGAGCTCGAGGAGCTCGGCTTCCGCACCATCTACCCGCAGCGCTACCGGATCATCGAGCGCGAGCTCAAACGCGCGCGCGGCAATCAGCGCGAGTTCCTCCCGAAGATCGTGAAGGCTGCGCGCAAGTCGCTCGCCGAGGCGGGCGTCAAGGGCCGCGTCGAGGCGCGCGAGAAGCACCTCTACAGCGTCTACGTGAAGATGCGCCGGAAGCACCTGTCGCTGTCGCAGGTGGTGGACATGTTTGGCCTCCGCATCATCGTCGGCAGCATCGACGAGTGCTACCGGACGCTCGGGCTGGTGCACGGGCTCTACCGGCCGATGCCGGGCCGCTTCAAGGACTACATCGCGATCCCGCGCGTCAACGGCTATCAGTCGCTCCACACCTCGCTGTTCGGTCCGAACGGCACGCCGATCGAGGTGCAGATCCGCACCGAGGAGATGCACCGCATGGCGGAGTCGGGCATCGCGGCGCACTGGCAGTACAAGACCGGCGAAAAGGACGGCGAGACGCAGCAGGCGCGCGCGCGCGAGTGGCTCCAGGGCGTGATGGACCTGCACGAGGGCTCGGCCGAGGAGCTCGTCGAGAGCGTCAAGGTCGACCTCTTCCCGGACAAGGTCTACGTGTTCACACCCAAGGGCGACATCATGCGCCTGCCGCGCGGTTCGACCTGCGTCGATTTCGCCTACGCGGTGCACACGGGCGTCGGCCAACGCTGCGTCGCCGCGAAAGTCGACCGGCGGCTCGTGCCGCTCCGCACCCAGCTGCGCAATGGCCAGACGGTCGAGATCATTACTGCGAAGGGCGCGCAGCCGAACCCGGCCTGGGCCAGCTTCGTCGCGACCGCGAAGGCGCGCTCCGCGATCCGCCAGTACCTCAAGACCCTGAAGAAGGGCGAAGCGGCCGAGCTCGGCGGCCGCATGCTGAACCAGGCGCTCGAGGAGTTCGAGCTCACGATCAAGAAGCTGCCCGAGGGCCGGCTCGACGAGGTGGCACGTTCACTCTCCCTCAGGGACGGCAACGAGCTCCTCGAGAAGATCGGCCTCGGCGAGCGCCCCGCCCGCCTCGTCGCGCGCCGCCTGCTGCCGGACGACGACACGCGGCCGGACGCAAAGATCGCGCAGTCACTCACGATCGCGGGCACGGAAGGCCTCGTCGTCAGCTACGCGCGCTGCTGCTTCCCGATCCCGTACGACGCGATCGTCGCCTACCTCTCGAGCGGCCGCGGTGTCGTCATCCACCGCGACAACTGCTCGAACGTCGCTGCTTTCGGCAGGGAGCCCGACAAATGGATCTCCGCGGTCTGGCATAAGGACCAGCCGCCGCAGCACCTCTACAGCGCGGGCCTCCTGGTCGAGGCCACCAATCGCATGGGCATCCTCGCCGAGATCGCGACGCGCATCGCGGGCGAGCAGAGCAACATCAGCCACGTCAACGTCGATTCCTCCCAGGGCGACCACTCCACCATCCTGTTCGAGGTCCAGGTCCGCGACCGCGGACACCTCGCGCGGCTCATCCGCGCGATCCGCAGCATGCCGGACGTGATGAAGGTGGAGCGGAGCCTCGCCTGACGCGCCGCCGGGACGGCTCAGGCCGG
>DATJFN010000090.1:0-12099 GCA_035495635.1 Steroidobacteraceae bacterium
GACGACGAGGGCGGATACATGTTCAGCGACTACCGCGGCAAGTGGATCCCGGACTCGCCCGCGCGCCGCAAGGCGATCCTGGAGTACTTCCGCCACTGGCAGGCGTTCTCGAACTCGAGCCCGTCGGAAGGGATCATCGCCGCGGTGCGCACGTTCTGGACGACCCAGCACTCGATCAGCCTCTACGTGTTCGGCGACGAGTTCACGGGCCCCTCGATCCAGGACGTCGTCGACACCGTCGACCGCATCAACCGCTCCAGCAAGACGGGCCAGCGGCTCGTGCGCATCCATGCGCTCGGGTTCCCGATACCCGGCCAGTATCCGCAGCACACCAGCATGCGGTACGCGACGCTGATGCGCATACTGTGCGCCCGGAATGGCGGCGTGTTTGTCGGTCTGCCCGAAGGCGAGGCCGCCGCGGAGCGAGGAAAGAGAGGATGACCCGGACGCTCAATCGCGCGGCGATCGCCGCCTTCGGCCTGGCGATGCTCGGCGCCTGCACCGCGACCAAGCTCGAGACGCGCGCGGCGCTGCCGCCGCCGCTCCTCGAGCAGCTGCCGGTGCGAGTCGGCGTGTATTACTCGAAGGAGTTCCGCGAGTACGTGCACCGCGAGACGCGCGGCACGATCGACTACGAGGTCAACCTCGGGCCCGCGCACGTCACGAACCTCGACTGGCTCCTGAAGGCGATGTTCCGCGAGGTCGTGCCGGTCGAGGACCCGACCAGGATCGCCAGCATCCAGCCGCCGCTCGTGCTCGTGCTCGAGCCCAAGTTCGAGGAGTACTCCTTCCTGACGCCGAAGGACGTCGCGGGCGAGGCGTTCATCGTCACGATCCGCTACCTGCTGACGCTTTACGACGGCACGGGCACGCGGGTCGACTCCTTCACGTTCACCGGCTACGGGCGCGAGCGCGCGCACACGCTCGCGAGCAAGGAGCCGCTCGCGGTCGCGACGCAGCGCGCGATGCGGGACGCCGGCGCCAAGGTGGCCGTCGAGCTGACCGACCAGGAATCCGTGCGGCTGCTGCTCCACGGCGCCGGGAGCCCGCTGCCGGCGTCGCCGCCGCAGCCGCCGGAACAGCTGAAGCCGCCGCCGGCGCCGTTCACGCCCGCGCAGATCCCGCCGACCACCGACGAGTCGTCGAAGCAGCGCTGGCCGGTCGGGCAGCCGAAACCCGAAACGCAGGGCGAGCCGCCCCCGCCCGCGCCGCCGTCGCAAGTGCCGCCCGCGACGGAGCCGCCTGCGACAGCGCCGCCGCCCAGGGAAGATTCGTCATCGCAGGAAACGCCGGCCGGAGAATCGCCGGCGACCGAGCCGTCGCCGCCGCCGCCGGAAGAAAAGCCGCCCTCAGGCCCCTGATTTCGTCGGCTGGTCGGTGGCCGTCTCGACGGGCTTCGTAGCCGGCGTCTCGGGCGCGGCCGGCGTTTCGGACGGCGGGTTCTTGTCGGGGTCGTGCTCTTCGTACCACTGGCCCGTGAACGTGACGCCCGAAGTCGAGACCGGCTTGCCTTCGGCGAAGCGCGGGCTGTAGATCGCCTTCTGCAGCGCGCGGCGGGAGAGGCCGAGCTGGTCGTCGTTCATGTTCGTGCTGACGACCGTGATCTCCTCCGGATTTCCTTCCGCGTCGACGCTGAAGCTGAACACCGCCTTTCGGATCATGTACTGGCCGGTGAGCGTGTTGAGTCCGCGGCTCGCCGACAAGGGCGGCCGGTAGAACACCATGCGCGGCGCCCTGAGCGGATTGCCGACGAGCGGGTCCTGTGCGGCCGCCGCCTCGAAGATGCCGGAGGCCTCCGCGTAGTACGGGATCGAGATCGTCGGCCGCGAGGTGGACTGGAACCAGTCGCCGAGCTCGATCAGCGTCTCCGTCATGAGGTCGGCCGGCGGATTGGGCACCGAGCGCAGCAGGTCTAGCGCCTGCTGCGCCGCCTTGAGGCCGGTGCGGTCGGCGGCCGGCGGCGGCACGCGCGACTCGCGGTAGACCTTGCCGACCATTTCGCCCGTCACCTCGTCGCGCGCCGGCTGCTGGCTCTCGAGCGAATCGGGATCCATCGTGTACTGGAGCCGGTGCGAGCGCGCGATGCCGACGAGGGACTTGACCGCCATCGGCGTGAATCCCGCGTTCGCCTGCAGCGCCACGTCGCGCGCGCGCATGTACATCATGCGGGCCGCGATGAACTCCCGAAGCCCCTCGTAGAAGGTCGCGAGGTCGAGGATCGGGTCCACCGTCTGCGGGTTGCCGTAGCCGAAGTTCTGCTCCGCGATCTTGAGCGAGTACATGTACTCGCGCTCCGCGCCGGCGAAGTCGTTGAAGGCGTAGCGGCTGTCCGCCGCCTGCTTGAGGAGCGGCACCTGCTGCAGGTTGAAGAGCCCGTCGGCGCGGCGGCTCACGGCGAGCGCGCGGTCGTAGTACTGCGCGGCGGTCTTGTGGTCGTCCTGCGCCGCGCTCACGGCGCCGAGGCCGGCGAGCGGCACGACGAGCCGGCGCGAGGAGATGCCCTGCGTCGATTCGAGGAGCTCGAGCGACTTGTTGTAGCTCGTGGCCGCGGCCGGGTAGTCGCCGAGCTGGTACTGCGTCGCGCCGAGGTTGTTGTAGGCGATCGGCAGCTCGTGGTCGCGCTCGGGATCCTGCTCCGAGAGCTCGACCACGCGCTTCGCGAAGGGCAGCGCCTCGTCGAAGCGCGCCGTCTCGTAGAGGTCGCGGAACTGCGCGTAAGCATCCATGCGCGGGTCCTGCGCCAGGATCTTGAGCGGCTGGTGGGCGGCGGGCCGCATGCCCTGCGGTGGCGCGGTCGCGTCGGGCAGCGGCGCTGCCGCGGTTGCGGCGTCGGCGGGCGTCGGGGCGGGCGTCCCGGTCGTCGCGGGTGGTGCCGCAGCGGGCGCCGTCACGTCCGTGGACGGCGGATTCTGGGGCGGCGTCTGCGGGGCCGGTGGCTGCTGAGCCGGGACCGCGGGCGCCGGCGCCGTGGCTTCTGCCGAGCCCGCACTCGGGACGGGAATGGGCTCCTCGCCGATGTGTCCCTCGGCCGAGGCGGTGAAGAGCAATAAGGCAGCGAGCACCGGCGTCATGCTGGGACGATAGACCATGCCACGGGGGTCATGTTCCCGGATCGGCAGGCACCGGCTCATGCGGCGTCCTCACGCTCGAATACTGCGATCAGGCCGCCGGCCGACACCGCGAGAAGCGGGTCCGTGATCTCGGCGGTCTGGCCGGGCAGCCAGGTCTGTAGGAACTCGACCGCGAAGACCGCCCCGGCGCCGAGGCTCGTCGCGGCAAAGACGCTGAGGCCCGAGCGCGCGAGCAGCCAGACGAGCGCCCCGTTCGTGAAGCAGCGCAGGAACATGTCGGACAGGTTGGCCGCGCGGTACTGCGTCAGCGACTCGCTGAATGGCAGCAACGCAAAGCGGTCCTGGGCGACGTGGAAGTCAAAGGGCGCGAGGCCTCGCCACGCGATGAGCAGGAACAGCGCGGCCGCAAGGGCTCGCGCGGCCGTTGCCCGGGGCACGCGCGCGAGCGGGACGGCGAGGACGAGCGCCGCGGCCATGCCCGCGAGCTCCTCGGGCAGGAGCGCGAGGTTCGCGAACAGGATGCGGCCGGCAATCACGACGGCCATCGCGCCGCAGGCGAACGAGACCGTGCGCCCGGGAGCGAGCCGCTCCGAAACCAGGAGGATCGTCAGCCAGGCGATCGCGTGCAGGAGGAATGCCGTCGCGCTGAAGTTCGCGGCCGCCGCGAGCGGCGCGAAGGCTGAGGCCCAACGCCCGGGATCGAGGCCGGGAGCGAACGGCGCGAGCCGGTAGCCGATCCACGAGAGGAGCAGCGCCGCCGCCACCGGGTGCCGCAGGAGGCCCGCGAAGCGGGACGAATGCAGGTTCCGCCGCGTGTTCGCGATCGCGAGTGCGAGGCAGGCGCCCGCGAAGGCGCCGATCACGTTGCAGGTAAAGTCGGCGAGGCTTGCGACCCGGCGCGTCTCGAAAAGCTGCGCGGACTCGATCGCGTAGGAGAGCGCGGCGGCGAGGATCGTCGCGAGCAGGACCCCGGCGGCGCCGCCGAAGCGGGCGGCGAGGAGCCAGGCAAGGCAGGCGCCGAGGGGCAGGTAGAGCAGCACGTTCGCGGCGACGTCGCTTTGCGTCGTGCCGGCGCGCGGCAGCGGCCCGAGGCGCGCGAGGACGTCGGGTGCCGCGAGCGAGAAGTTGAAGGGATAGAGCGAGCCGAAGGCGATCAGGAACGCGATGACCGCCAGGAGCGACCTGGCGACGCGGCGGTCATACGAGATCACGCATTCATCCCAGCCGCACCGAGCGGCGGAGTGAAAGCACCTCCTCGCCGTTGAGCGCGCGGAACTGGCCGCGCGGCAGGCGCCCGAGGTGCAGCGCACCGAGCGCCGTGCGCTCGAGTCCCCTGACCTTGATGCCGACGCGCGCGAACAGGCGGCGGATCTCCCGGTTCTGCCCTTCGGTGAGCGTCACCGAGACGAGCGAGAGGTCGCCGTCCCGCCGGTTTTTCGTGCGTTTCAGCACGCGCACCGATTGCATGCGCGCGCGTTTCGCACCGCCTTCCCGCGACGAAACGTCGGCGAGGAACATGCCTTTCGAGAGCTGCGCGAGCGCGCCGTCCGTCAGCGCGCCCTGGACCGCGACGCGGTATTCCTTCGGGATGCGCGAGCTCGGGTGGGCGAGCCGATGGGCGAGCTCGCCGTCATTCGTGAGCAGCACGAGCCCGGTCGAGTCCGCGTCGAGCCGTCCCACCGGGTAGACGCGATGACCGGCGGGAACGCCCGCGCGCACGAGGTCGACGACGTTCGCGCGACCGCCCGGGTCGCGTGCGGTCGAGATCACGCCCTTCGGCTTGTTCAGCATGAGGTAAAGCCGCTCGCGCGATCGGGGGCCAGGCCGGCCCGCGAGCTCGACGACCTCACCGTCCAGCTCGATCAGGTCGCGCGCCGGGTCGACGAGGCAGGGAAGCGCCACAACACGCCGGCCGTTGACCCGCACGCGGCCCGCGCGGACGGCGAATTCGACGTCGCGCCGCGAGGCCAGCCCGGCGTCGGCGAGCACCTTCTGCAGGCGTTCGCCAGTCTGCGGCACCGCAGACTGCGCGGGGCGATCGGGAAAACGTGGGTCGCGCATGGGGGAACCTCGGATTCACCGTAGCATGGGCGCGACCGAGGGGCTGTTCGCCCCTGGCAAGGCGCGAGACACGACGTGTATCGAGAGATACATGAGTGGCGAGCAACGCAGCCAGGGGCGAACAGCACCCGGTCCCGAAGGGTTACGCGCGCGTAACGCGCCGCATGCTACGGTGAATCCGAGGTTCCCAAGGCTCGCGGGCCTCGGCGGGCCCCGAGCCATGGATCATAGGAAATCAGCCGACGGGAATCAGCCGACCTTTGCGCCGGGCTTCAGAACCCAGACCTTGCACCAGCCGCCGGCGGCGACATCCTTGCCGGCGAAGATGTTGCAGGGGCCGGAAGCGGCACCGGCCTTGCCCTGGTACTGCATGCAGTTGGCGCAGTGCTGGCCGGGCTTGTAGTTCGGGTTCGCCTTGGCGTCCACCTTCTTGGCGTCCGCGACGTAGCCGAGCGACTTCGCGGTCGCATCCGACTCCGAGAGCATCTCGGCCCCTGCAGTCCCGGCGAGCAGGGTCACGGCCGGGACGGCGGCGATTCCTGCGATCGCGCTCTGCAGCAGCTGCCTGCGGGAAAGCTTTTCGTCGATCATCGATTGCTCCTCGTTGCTCCGAAAAGGCCGGGCGTCCAGGATTCTCGCAATTCCCGGGGCGGCCTGCCTTTAATGAGAACCATTCCTAATCGGCCGTCCGGCATGTAACTTTGGCCGCCGTAAGCGACGCGCGTTCCCGAGGAGGCTTCCTTGCCCTTCAAGTTCCTGTTCGTTTCGTACGACGGCCTGATCGGCGACATTGCATGGCAGGTCACGAAAGAGGGCCACGAGGCGAAGTACTACATCGAGCACGCCGAGGAACGCGAGATCACGTCCGGATTCGTCCCACAGACGACGGACTGGCGCGCGGAGCTCGACTGGGCGGACGTCGTGGTGTTCGACGACGTGCTGGGCCACGGCACGCTCGCCGCGGAGCTTCGCCAGCAGGGCAAGCTCGTCGTCGGCGGCACGCCGTATACCGACAAGCTCGAGGACGATCGCGGCTTCGGCCAGGCCGAGCTCAAGGCGGCCGGCGTCAACATCATCGCGCAGCAGGACTTCACGTCCTTCGACGACGCAATGGCTTTCGTGCGCGCGAACCCGACCCGTTACGTGATCAAGCCGAGCGGCGAGGCGCAGAACCTCAAGGGACTCCTGTTCGTCGGTGAGGAGGAGGACGGCCGCGACGTCGTCGAGGTGCTCGAGGATTACAAGCGCGCCTGGTCGAACCAGATCCCGAGCTTTCAGCTGCAACGGCGCATTCTCGGCGTCGAAGTCGCGACCGGCGCCTTCTTCAACGGGCGCGAGTTCGTCTACCCGATCTGCGTCAACTTCGAGCACAAGAAGCTCTTCCCCGGCGACATCGGGCCTTCGACCGGCGAGATGGGGACGGCGATGTTCTGGTGCGAGCCGAACCGTATCTTCAACCAGACCCTGCGCAAGATGGAGCCGGCGCTGAAGCGCGAGGGCTATGTCGGCTACATCGACATCAACTGCATCGTCAACGCGAACGGCGTGTACCCGCTCGAGTTCACGGCGCGATTCGGCTATCCGACGATCAGCATCCAGCAGGAAGGGCTGCTGACGCCGATGGGCGAGCTGCTGCAGGGCCTCGCGGCAGGGACGCTCACGCGCGTGCGCGCGCGCAGCGGCTACCAGATCGGCGTGCGCGTGGTCGTGCCGCCGTTCCCTTACGACGACCCGAAGCGGTTCGACACGAGCTCGAGGAACGCGGTGATCCTGTTCAAGAACAAGTCGCGCGACGGGCTGCATCTCGAGGACGTCAAGCTCGTGAACGGCGAGTGGCTCGTGACCGGCACCTCGGGCGTCGTGCTCATCGTCTGCGGCACCGGGCCCTCCATGCGGCACGCGCAGAAGCAGGCGTACAACCGCCTGAAGAACGTGATGATCCCGAACATGTACTACCGCGAGGACATCGGCGACCGCTGGATGGAGGAGGACAGCGACCGGCTGCACGCCTGGGGCTACCTCAGGGAGTGAGCCCCGCGCGCGGACCTTGATAGACTCCGGCCGGGCCTGTAGCTCAGTGGTTAGAGCAGGGGACTCATCTTTGCGAAAAGGTGCCCCGGTCCCGAAAGGTTCCGGGTGGACGGGACGAATTCAGGGAAACCTTCCAGCGCTTTGCGGCTGATGGCAATCCTGAGCCAAGCCGGCGGTGCACCGCCGGAAGGTGCAGAGACTACCTGGGGGCTTCAAGTGCCCTTGATGACAGGCGAGAGCGTCCCGCACCCTGGCCGGCCGACCGGCCGCGGGTGAAGAGATAGTCCGCGCCCGCCGGAAACGGCGGGACCACGCGAATCCCTTGGTCCTGGGTTCGAATCCCAGCGGGCCCACACTATATTTTCCAGTCGGACAAAAAGCGTTGCGGCGCCGCAACATACGGCCCGGACTTGCGGTAATTACTTATTCTGGAGACACTCTCCGGCACAACACCGCCCGTGATGACGGGCAAGAAATAGGGGCAGGATCATGAACAGGAATCTCCGGCTGCGACCCGCATCCCTCGTCGCGAGTGCCATCGCAATCGTCCTTGCGCAGAGCGCCATCGCGCAGGAGACGGTACTCGGCGAGATTACGGTCACCGCGCGCAAGCGCGAGGAGTCGCTGCAGGACGTTCCGTTCGCGGTCAGCGCGCGCACCGGCAAGTCGCTCGAGGAGTCCGGCGCCACCAACATCGAGGACATCTCCCGGAACATTTCGGGCCTCTCGGTCCAGAACCTCGGCCCCGGCCAGAGCCAGGTCGGCATCCGCGGCATCTCGGCCGGCAAGATCGACCGCGACCTCGCGGGCATCAAGGAACAGGTCGGCGTGTACATGGACGAGTCCGTGATCTCGCTGTCCCTCTTTACGCCGGACCTCGACCTCTACGACCTCAACCGCGTGGAAGTGCTGAAGGGCCCGCAGGGCACGCTGTTCGGTTCCGGATCGATTGGCGGCACGGTGCGGTACATCAGCAACCAGCCTGACGTCAGCGATGGCTATGGCAGCTTCGAAGCCGGTTACGACCTGATCGATGAAGGCGGCGACGGCGGCTCGGTGCGCGCCATGCTGAACCAGCCACTCGGCGACCGCGCCGCGCTGCGTGTCGTCGGGTATTACGACACGCTGCCGGGATGGATCGACGCTCACGGCCCGAACGGCACGCTGGACCAGAACGTCAACAGCGGCAAGAAGACGGGCGGCCGCCTGGCATTGCGCTGGGAGCTCACGGACAACATCACCGTCACCCCGCGCGTGATCTACCAGGACGTCGAGGTGGACGGCGTCAACCGCGAGGACGTCTGGAACATCCTCGCGAATCCGTTCACGACGACGCAGCCGCAAGTCGACATCGGGCCGCGCGAACAGTACCGGCAGTTCACGGAAAGGTTCGACGAGGAGTTCACCCTCGCCGACTTGACGGCGGAGTTTGATTTCGGCCCGGCGGTTCTCACGTCGGTGAGTTCATACACGAACCGCAACCTGATAATGGTCCGCGACGCTTCGCAGCTGACCGGCAGCGTCACCTTCGACATCCTGGGCGAAGTTCCCCAGGTGCGCCTCGACTCGGCGCTGAACGACGAGACCCTGGTTGAAGTCTTCTCGCAGGAGCTGCGGCTCGCATCCGACACGGACGGCCGCTTCCAGTGGGTGATCGGCGGCTTCTACAGCAATATCGACCGCGACTACGGCCAGACGCTCGACACGCCCGGCTACGACGCCCTGATCGGGGTACCGGGTTCGGCGGTCGGCTCCCCGCCGGACACGCCGTTTTATTCGCGCATCCCGTATGACTTCACGCAGACCGCGTTCTTCGCCGAAGGCTCGTGGGACATCACGGACAAGTTCAACGCGACGGTCGGCGCGCGTTACTACGACTACACCGAGGACCGCGTGCTGTACTTCGGCGGCTTGTTCGCGGACAGCGACGGCCTGCCGTCCGAGCCGACGAACGGTCCCGGCTCGACCAAGGAGGATGGCGTGCTGCCGCGCGTGCTGCTCGCTTACAACTTCACCGACAACGTCCAGGTGAACGCGCAGGCGGCCCAGGGCTTCCGACTCGGCGGCATCAACGATCCCTTGAACGTGCCGCTGTGCACGGCCGACGACCTGGCCACTTTCAGCGGGCACCCGACTTTCGACAGCGAGACGCTGTGGAACTACGAGCTGGGCGCCAAGATCGGGTTTGCCGATGGACGCGGCCACCTGAACTTCTCGGCGTTCTACGCGGACATCAGCGACTTGCAGGTTCCGGCCCTTGCGGGCACCTGCTCTTCGCGCATCGCCATCAACGTTCCGGAGGCGCATTCGACGGGCGTCGAGATGGAGCTGACCGCGGCTCCGACCGATCGCTTCGACTTCGGCATCAACGCGACGTACGCGCAATCCGAGCTCGATTCGACGGTCACCACGGCGACCGGCGCCGTCATCGCCGGCATCGAGGAAGGCCGGAGGTTACCGTCGGTTCCCGAGTTCCAGTTGTCCGCGAACGCGAATTACAACTGGCCGATGTCGGAGACCGTGGACGGCTTCATTTCGGGCGTGTATCAGCACGTCGGCAGCCGCTTCACGCAGGTGGCGGACCAGGTGCCGGGATTCGAGACCTTCACGCCCCGCACCTATGGCAATCCGACGATCACGTCGTTCACGTTCGAGCCGGAGCTGCCGGCCTACGACATCGGCAACGTCCGGCTCGGCCTGCGCACCGAGGACTGGGAGCTCGCGCTCTACGTGAACAACGTCACCGACGAGAATGCGAAGCTCGCGCTCGACCAGGAGCGTGGGCGCGTCGCGCGTGTGGGCTACCTGGTGAACCAGCCGCGCACCTTCGGCCTCATGTTCAGCAAGTCCTTCGGGCACGAGGCGCCCGCGCCGGCTGCCGCCGCACCGCCGCCGCCTCCGCCGGCAGCCCCGCCGCCTCCGCCGCCGCCCCCGCCGCCGCCTCCGGGCGACGGAGACAAGGACGGCGTCACCGACAACAACGACCGCTGCCCGAACACGCAGGTCGGTGTCGCCGTGGACGAGATTGGCTGCTTCAAGGAAGTCACGCTGCGGGGCGTCCTGTTCGAAACGAACTCGGCCCTGCTCGCGGACAGCGCGAAGGGCCAGATCGACAGCGCGATCGCGCAATACCGGACGCTTCCGCCCGACGTGCAGGCGCAGACCAAGGTCACCATCGAGGGCTACACCGACAACACGGGCTCCGACGCGTACAACAAGAAGCTGTCGGAACAGCGTGCCAACACGGTGAAGGATTACATGGCGAGCAAGGGCGTCGACCCGTCGACGATCTCCGCGGTCGGCATGGGCGAAGCGAACCCGACCGACGACAACTCGACGAAGGAAGGCCGGGCGAACAATCGCCGTGTCGTGATCCGCGCGGCGCGCTGATCCCGGTTGAGGGCTGAGGGCCGGTCCCGCGGGGGACCGGCCCTTTTTATGCCCGGAATCCGGGCAATCCCGGCCCCAGGGCGCCCGTTTGTCATATTTTTGCGCCGCGCGTCACGCCCGCCCGAGGCCGGGTTTGTCACTGTGACCCGGGCAATGGCCGGCTCCGGAGCGCTTTGGCTCGTCCTGACACCGCAATGGTCGACATGAACACAGCCCTCTCGAAAAGCCCGGGAAGCAGCGCTTACGCCGACTGCCTCGAGGCCATCCGCGCGCGCCTCGCGGCCCGCGAGGCGAAGCTCTACGGAATCGCGGTGATGGTCGTCCACGTGCACCAGATCGACCGGCTGTACGAGAGCGCGGGCCCCGCAAACGCAGGCCGCATGCTCGATGAGCTGCGCAACCGTCTTTCGCAGGTTTCGAAGCCGGGCGACTACTTCGCGCGCCTCGGCGACAGCAAGTTCGCGTTCGTGCTCTCGAACCTCCGGAACGAGGGCCATGCGCTCCTCGCGGCGAACAAGGTCCTGCGAACCGGCGGCGAGCCCATCGCATCCGGCGGCAATACGGCGACGATGCGCATCTCCATCGGCATCTCGATGCATCCCGCGCACGGGCGCACCCCCGAGGCGCTCATGCAGTGCGCCGAGGTCGCGCTGCTCGATGCCTGGAAGACGCAGCAGTCCATCGTGATCTATTCCGACAGCAAGGCCGGCGCGCTCGCGGCTGGCTGGGACCTCGAGACGCAGCTGGCCAACGCACTCGAGCACGGCGACCTCTTGCTGAACTACCAGCCGAAGCTCGCGCTGCCGAAGCTCGAGCTGGTCGGGGTCGAGGCGCTGATGCGCTGGAACCGGCCCGACGCCGGCAACGTGCCGCCGGAAATCTTCATCGACCTCGCCGAGATGACCGGCCAGATCGACCCCATCACGCGCTTCGCGTTCCAGCAGGCGTTCAAGCAGCTCGGCGAGTGGCCGCGCAGCCTCGGTCCCGTCGGCGTCTCGGTGAACGTGACACCGTCGATTGCCGGGAACGCCGAGCTGGTCGAAGTGATCAAGGCCGCGGCGGGCAAGGCGGACCTCAAGCGGCTCACTGTCGAGGTCACCGAGCAGGCGCTCATGGTCGACCGCGAACGCACGCACCGCGTGCTGACGGAGCTGCGCGAGCTCGGCGTGCGGGTCTCCATCGACGACTTCGGCACCGGCTACATCTCGCTCGCCTACCTGAAGCACCTGCCGGCGGACGAGATCAAGATCGACAAGTCCTTCGTCATGGGCATGCTCACGGACGACTCGGACGCACGCATCGTCGAGCAGATCATCGGGCTCGGGCACGCCTTCGCGCTCGAGGTCGTAGCGGAGGGCGTCGAGAGTGCCGAGGTCGCGGAAAAGCTCGTCGCGATGGACTGCGACTGCGTCCAGGGATTCCATTTCGCGAAGCCGCTGCGAGCGCCGGAGCTGCCGGGGTGGGCGAAGGAATGGCGCTCCGCTCATGAAGAATAAAGGGGACGGTCACTTTTAAAAGTGACCGTCCCCTTTAATCCGCTTTAATC
>DATJFN010000091.1:0-20413 GCA_035495635.1 Steroidobacteraceae bacterium
AACGGTCAAGGCCCCTGCTTGCAGGGGCCTTGCCTTTTGCGCTGTGAGTACACGAGCGGAGTCAGCGGGCCTTGATGACTGCGGGCATAGGCCGGCGTAGCGCGTGGAGGGCCCTGGCCGTTGGCCAGGCCCTGTCACTCGCCTTCCTGGGCGGCTGCCTCTACTTCGTCTGGCGCCAGATCGAGCTCGTGCTTCCGGCCAACCTCGTCACAGGCTCGTTCGGGTTCCAGGAAGCGCTGCATTCCCGGCTCGGGTGGCAGCTCGGCGAGTTCTTCGCGGCGCTCGTGCTCTGCCATTCACTGCTGGGCCTCGCCGCCTTCGGGTGCGCGCGCCTGACGCGCGCGGCTTCCCCTCGGATTGACTCCGAGGTCGCATTGACGGGCGCCTGGTTCGTCGTGCTCGCAGGGCTCGTGCTCGCCGCGAACACGACGCTGTTCCCCGCATCGATCTTCGCGGGCACGGAGTCCTGGTGGCGAGGGGAGTACGCGGGCCTCTCGCCGGTCAGCCTGGCCGCTCTAGCGCTCGGCGTCTCCTGCCTCGTGCTCGCCGTGCGCGCCTGGCGAGTGCGCAGCTGGCGCTGGATGCCGGTCAGCGCGACCGCCCTCGCGACGACGGTCACGATACTGGCGCTCGTGTGGATGCCGCGTATCCCGGTGTTCGCGGCCCGAAGCGGCGACGGCCCGCCGAGCATCGTCATCCTCGGAATCGACGCGCTGCGGAACGACCTGACAATACCGCGGCGGGGACCCGCTGATGTGCCGAACATCCGTGGCTTCATCGGCGAGGCGCGGCGGTTCGATGACGCCCTGACGCCGCTCGCGCGCACGTATCCGTCCTGGACGTCCATCCTCACAGGCCGGCACCCGGTGACGACCAACGCACGATTCAACCTGATGCCGCGCCGGCTCGTGCACGAGGGCCCGACGCTCGCCACCGCGCTCCGCACGCGCGGCTATCGCGCCATCTACGCGACTGACGAGGTCCGTTACGCGAACTTCAACGAGACCTACGGATTCGACCAGATCATCACGCCCCCGATCGGGGCGATCGATTTCCTGCTCGGCTACGGCGCCGACATGCCGCTTGTGAACCTCGTGGCCTCGACGCCCGTCGGCGAGATCCTCTTCCCTTCGAACCACGCGAATCGTGCCGCAAGCGTCACCTACCGGCCGCAGGATTTTGTCGATCAGCTGGATCGCGGCATCGAAGTCAACGGCCCGGCCTTCATCGCGATCCATCTCACGCTGGCCCATTGGCCCTACTCCTGGGCCGGCCGCAGCACGCCGACGACGCCCCCGGCATACCGGGTCGCCTACGGCGAGGCGGTCCCCGCGGTGGACCGACAGTTCGGAGACGTGCTCGCGATGCTCGCGCGCAAGGGCGTGCTCGACAACGCGATCGTCGTGCTCCTCTCGGACCATGGCGAGGCGCTCGGCGCTGAAAACGATTCGATCATCCGCCGAACCGGCTCGAGCCAGGAAATCTGGGATTCGCTGTGGGGTCACGGCACGAGCGTGCTGAGCCCGAACCAGTACCACGTCCTGTTCGCGATGCGCGCCTTCGGCCGGGCTCGCCTGCCGGGGCCGGATCGAAACTACGACTGGCCGGTGTCGCTCGAAGACGTGCGCCCCACGCTCGAGGAACTCGCCACGGGCCTGCCGGCTGCCGGTGTGGACGGCCTGTCGCTCGTGCCTTACATGAGCGATCCGAAGCGTGCCGCGGCCCTCACCTCGCGCATCCGCTTCACCGAGACCGATCTCAATACCGCGAGCATCCGCGAAGGGCGCTACGACGCCTCTGACGTGGCCAAGGAAGCCGCGCACTACTACGAGCTCGACCCGCACTCCGGCTGGGTGCAGCTGCGGGAGCCGTGGCTGCCGACCCTGATTGCCCGGAAACAGCTCGCCGCGATCTCGTCCGGCTCGCTGCTCGCGGTCATGCCCGCGGAGCCGGGCACGGCGGCCCGCTATCTCTATGCGGACCCGCAGCACCCCGATCCGCAGCTTGTCGGGGGCGACGGAAGGAATTTCGCCGATGCCGAAGTGAGGCGCCTGCGGGACGCCCTGGAAGCCCGCTTTCCGGGCGAGCTGCCGCCCGCGACCTGACGCGCGTGAATGTGAACCCGGTCAAGGGCTTGTAAGACGCCCTATGGGACGATTCGCGCTCATTTAACAATTGCTGGCACCGTGGGTTAGGCTACAAAATCGGGGTCGGTCGGTGCATGGAGCGGATCCTTGAACGATAGCGCCGCAGCAACGGGAACCTTGCGGGCCGTCCTCACCGGCCTGCCGCAGCGACTTGTCCTCGACGGCCTCGTCGCGGAGTCCGCCATGCTCGACGCGATCGCGAGTGCCCGCGAGCGCAAGACCCACCTCGTGAGCTGGCTGGTGTCGCACGACATGGCTTCCGCACGCGACATCGCGATCGCCGCGGCCCAGGAATTCGGAATGCCGCTCCTCGACCTGGACTCGGTCGCGATCGATGTCGACATCGTCAAGCTCGTCAGCGACAAGCTGATGGCGAAGCACCGCGTCCTGCCGCTCGTGAAGCGCGGCAAGCGCCTGCACGTCGCCGTTTCGGACCCGACCATCCTGCACGCGGTCGACGAGATCAAGTTCCAGACCGGCCTCTCGATCGAGGCCGTCGTGGTCGAGGACGACAAGCTGCAGCGCGCGGTGCAGAGAGCGATCGAGCAGGTCGACGCGCAGGTACCTGCGCTCAGCGCAGCGGACGAGGACTTCGACCTCGAGAACCTCGACGTGCATGCGGATGACGAGATCGACGCGGACGCTGCGCGCGACGACGTCGAGGACGCGCCCATCGTCCGCTTCGTCAACAAGATCATGCTCGACGCCATCCGCAGGAGTGCGTCGGACATCCATTTCGAGCCCTACGAGAAGTACTACCGGATTCGCCTGCGCATCGACGGCGTCCTGCGCGAGGTCGCGCAGCCCCCGGTCCAGCTTGCGACCAAACTGGCTGCGCGCCTCAAGGTCATGTCCCGCCTCGACATCGCGGAACGCCGCGTGCCGCAGGACGGCCGCATCAAGATGAAGCTGTCGAAGAACCGCTCGATCGATTTCCGCGTGTCGAGCTGCCCGACGCTCTTCGGCGAGAAGATCGTGCTGCGCATCCTCGACGCCAGCACCGCCATGATGGGGATCGACGCGCTCGGCTACGAGACCTTCCAGAAGGAGCTCTACCTCAAGGTACTCGCGAAGCCCCAGGGCATGATCCTCGTGACGGGGCCGACCGGCAGCGGCAAGACGGTCTCGCTCTACACGGGCCTCGCGATCCTGAACGTCGAGGACACCAACATTTCGACGGCGGAAGACCCGGCCGAAATCGTGCTGCCGGGCGTCAACCAGGTGAACGTGAACCCCAAGGTCGGGCTCACCTTCGCCTCCGCCCTGCGCGCCTTCCTGCGCCAGGACCCGGACGTGATCATGGTCGGCGAGATCCGGGACCTCGAGACCGCCGAGATCGCGATCAAGGCGGCACAGACCGGCCACCTCGTGCTCTCGACGCTGCATACGAACGACGCGCCGCAGACGCTGACGCGCATGGTCGACATGGGCGTGAAGCCCTATGCGATCGCGACCTCGGTGAGCCTCATCATCGCGCAGCGGCTCGCCCGCCGGCTGTGCTCCAACTGCAAGCAGCCGCTCGACCTGCCGCACGACGCGCTGCTGCGCGAGGGCTTCACGGAGCAGCAGATCTCAACGACGGGATTCAAGGTCTACAAGCACGTCGGCTGCTCGCAGTGCACCGACGGCTACAAGGGCCGGATCGGGCTGTACGAGGTTATGCGCGTCTCCGACGCCATCGGCAGGATCATCCTGGAGGGCGGCAGCGCCCCCCACATCGCCGAGCAGGCCCGCAAGGAAGGGGTCTGGGACCTGCGTGCTGCGGGCCTCAAGAAGGTCGCGGACGGGCTGACGACCCTTGAAGAAGTCAACCGCGTCACAGTTGACTGATTCCCCGGGGCGTTAACATCCGAAAGTCAGGGTAGAGGACGACCGACACCATGCCGCCGACCGCTGCCGCCGTCGCTCCCAAGGACTACCAGTTCAACTGGGAAGGCAAGGACCGCAAGGGCAATAAGCTCCGCGGCAAGATCCTTGCCGTCAACGAGCAGGAAGTGCGCGCGGACCTCCGGCGCCAGAACATCGTTGCGACCAAGATCCGCAAGCAGCGGACCATCGGCGGCGGCGGCAAGCCGACGCCGGGCGACATCGCGATCTTCAGCCGCCAGCTCGCGACCATGCTCGCGGCGGGCATCCCGCTGGTGCAGGCCTTCGAGATCGTCGGCGTCGGCCACGAAAAGCCGTCGATGCAGAAGCTGATCCTCGACATCAAGCAGAGCATCGAGGGCGGCAGCTCCCTGCATGAATCGCTGTGGAAGCACCCGCTCTATTTCGACGACCTCTCCGTCAACCTGGTCGAGGCAGGCGAGCAGGCGGGCGCCCTCGAGTCGCTGCTCGACAAGGTCGCGACCTACAAGGAGAAGACGGAGGCCCTCAAGAAGAAGATCACGAAGGCCCTCTTCTATCCCGCCGCGGTGCTCGCCGTGGCCGTGATCGTGACCCTGATCCTCCTGCTCTTCGTGATCCCGCAGTTCGAGGCGCTGTTCAAGGGCTTCGGTGCGGACCTGCCCGCCTTTACGCGCATGGTCATCGACCTGTCGAAGTTCGTGCAGGAGCAGGGCTGGTGGATGGGAGTCCTGTTTGTCGGCGGCGTGTTCTTCTTCCTCCACATGAAGAAGCGCTCCGTGGCGCTCCGCCATTTCCTGGACCGCGCTTCGCTCAAGATCCCGGTCATCGGGCCGATCCTCGTGAAGGCCGCGATCGCCCGCTACGCGCGCACGCTCGCGACGATGTTCTCGGCCGGCGTGCCGCTCGTCGAGGCGATGGAATCCGTCGCCGGCGCGACCGGCAACATCGTCTACGAGCAGGCGGTGCTGCGCATGCGCGATGAGGTCTCGACGGGCCAGCGCCTGCAGCGGGCGATGGAGAACACCGGCCTGTTCCCGAACATGGTGATCCAGATGATCGCGGTCGGCGAGGAGTCGGGCTCGCTCGACGCGATGGCCGCCAAGGTCGCCGACTTCTACGAGCTGGAGGTCGACACCGCAGTCGACGGTCTCTCGTCGCTGCTCGAGCCGCTCATCATGGCGATCCTCGGCGTGCTGGTCGGCAGCCTCGTCATCGCGATGTACCTGCCGATCTTCAAGCTGGGCGCCGTGGTCTGACCGGGACCGGCGCCGTGGCCCTGCTCGCGGCGAATCCCGCCGCCTTCGCGGCGGTCGCCTTCCTGTTCGGGCTTGCGATCGGCAGCTTCCTGAACGTCGTCATCCATCGCCTGCCGCTCGTGCTCGAGCGGCAATGGCGCGCGCAGGCGGCCGACCTCGAGGGCCGGCCGGCGCCGCCCGAGGGCGAGCGTTACAACCTCATCACGCCGCGCTCGCGCTGCCCGGCCTGCAATGCCCCGATACGCGCCGTCCACAACATCCCCGTGCTGAGCTACCTCGCGCTCGGCGGCAAGTGCGCCGCCTGCCGCGCGCCGATTTCGCTGCGTTATCCGCTCGTCGAGCTCGCGACAGCGGCCGCCTTCGCCGCGGTCGCCTGGCATTTCGGCTTCGGCCTGCCGGCCCTGCTCGCGATCGTCTTCACCGCCTACCTCGTCGCGATGACGGGCATCGACATCGATCGCCAGCTGCTGCCGGACGTGCTGACGATCCCGCTCCTCTGGATCGCGCTGATCGCGAGTCTCACGCACGCGCCGGGCGACCCCTCGCCGCCGGTGGCGCTGCGCGACGCGGTGATCGGCGCGGTCGCGGGCTACGTGTTCCTCTGGCTCGTGTTCCAGGCCTTCCGGCTCGCCACGGGCAAGGAAGGCATGGGCTACGGCGACTTCAAGCTGTTCGCGGCGATCGGTGCCTGGCTCGGATGGCAGATGCTGCCGCTCGTGCTGCTGCTCGCCGCCTTCGTCGGCGCGGCCGTCGGCCTCGCGATGATGGCTGCGCGCCGGGTGGGCCGCGACGTTCCCGTCCCGTTCGGTCCCTACCTCGCCGGTGCGGCGTGGATCGCGCTCCTCTGGGGTCCCGGAATCGTCGACCGCTACCTCGCGTTCGCCGGCCTGCGCTGAGCCATGCTGCGCATCGGGCTCACCGGAGGCATCGCGAGCGGCAAGTCGACCGTGGCGCAGCTCTTCGCCGAGCGCGGCGCGGCGGTACTCGACACCGATGCGATCGCGCGCGAGGTCGTCGAGCGCGGCACGCCCGGCCTCGCGGCTCTCGTCAGCGCGCTGGGCGGCGACATCCTGGATGATGCCGGCATGCTCGATCGCGCCGAGCTCCGCCGCCGCGTGTTCGCAGACGCCGCGACGCGGCGCAAGGTCGAGGCCATCCTGCATCCCGCCATCCTCGCGAAGCTCGAGCGACAGGCGCGCGAGACGCCCGGCCCCTACCAGGTGTTCGTGATCCCGCTGCTCGTGGAGAGCCGACTCGGGCACATCGTCGACCGCATCCTCGTGGTGGATTGTCCCGAGGAGGAGCAGCTACGCCGCCTGATTGCGCGCGACGGCGAGAGCCGGGCGTCGGCGCTCCGCATGCTCGGGGCTCAGGCGACGCGGGAGCGCCGCCTGGCCGGGGCCGACGACGTCATCGACAATGGCGGGCCGGCTGCGGCCCTGCCGGCCCAGGTTGCCGCGCTCGACCGCCGCTACCGCGACCTGGCGGCCCAGCACTGAGGAAACGCCGCGACAGCGTGGCACCCGTCACAACCCGCAAGGTTTACGCCCATGGAATCCCTGCCGCAAAATAGGCACATGTTCGAGGCCGCGCCGGAACAGAGGCCCGATTCGGAGCCTATCGTCTACGAGCAGCCGCTCAACGAGCGGATGCGCGCCTTCATGCGCCTCGAATTCCTGTGGCACCAGCTCTCCTACCATGCCGGCCAGCCGAATGCCTGGTCGAGCCGGGCGGCCGTCGGCGGGCTGCTTGAGATCCTCGCCATCACCTCGCGCGGCGACACGCGCGGCGACGTGCTGAAGGAGCTCGAGCGGCAGATGTCGGCGCTCAAGGATTTCCAGAACCGGCCGGGCGTCGACGCGGGCCGGCTGCGCGCCGTGCTCTCGGCGCTGATGCGCCGGCGCGAGGAGCTGAACGCGGCGGGCGCGAACTTCATGCAGAAGCTGCGCGAGTCCGAGTTCCTGAACGCGATCAAGCACCGGAGCGCGATCCCGGGCGGCACCTGCGAGTTCGACCTTCCGGATTTCTTCCACTGGCTCTCGCTCGACGCCGACACGCGCGAGGCGGACCTCGCAGCGTGGCTCGCGACGATCCGCCCGCTTTGCGAGTCGGTCTCCGAGCTCCTCTGGATCACGCGGGAGAACGCGCGCCCCACCGAGGAGACGGCGGTCGGCGGCAGCTTCCAGATCGTGTTCGAGCGCGACCGGCCGGTTCAGCTGCTCCGCATCACGCTGCCCGGCAGCTCGCGGCTCTTCCCCGAAGTGAGCGGCAGCCACCATCGCAGCTCGCTGCGCTTCCTGCGCTGGAACAACGTGCACAGCCGGCCGGTACAGGCGAGCGAGGACATCTCGTTCGTGCTGGCGACCTGCTACTGAAGGCGATGGGCCGCGCAGTCGCCTGCCCGCGCTGCGGCACGCGCCGCGAATGGGGCGAAAATCCGTGGCGGCCGTTCTGCAGCGAGCGCTGCAAGCTCATCGACCTCGGCGGCTGGCTCACCGAGAAGAACTCGATCCCGGGCGAGGACGCCGAAATTCCGGAGGCGGAGGAACCAAAGCACTAGGCGCGAATAAAAGGGGACGGTCACCTTTTCCCTTCGGTCCTTCGGGGAAAAGGTGACCGTCCCCTTTTATTCGGGCCTGCCGCTACGGTTCAGCTGCCTCCGGGCATTCCGAGCGCCTTCGCCAGGAAGGCCCACTGGTTCGCCCAGTCCTCCACCTGCATCCACGTCGGCTTGCCGGCGCCGTGGCCGGCGCGCGTCTCGATGCGGATCAGCACCGGGTTCGGGCAGGCCTGCGCGTACTGGAGCGCCGCCGCGAACTTGAAGCTGTGCCAGGGCACGACGCGGTCGTCGTGGTCCGCCGTGGTCACGAGGGTCGGCGGGTAACAGCGGCCGGGCTTCAGGTTGTGAACCGGCGAGTACGCGGCGAGCGCCTTGAACTGGTCCGCGTCCTCGACGGTGCCGTAGTCGGACGACCAGGCGTAGGCGTTCGCGCTCGCCGTGTGGTAGCGGAGCATGTCCATCACGCCGACGCCCGGCAGGGTCGCGCCGAACAGCTCCGGCCGCTGCGCGAGGACCGCGCCCACGAGTAGCCCGCCGTTGCTGCGTCCGTGGATCGCGAGCTTCGCGGGCGAGGTGTAACCCTTCGCGATCAGCCACTCGGCCGCCGCGATAAAGTCGTCGAACACGTTCTGCTTCTTCGTCCTGGTGCCGGCGTTGTGCCAGTCCGCGCCGTACTCGCCGCCGCCGCGCAGGTTCGCGACGGCGTAAGTGCCGCCCCGCTCGAGCCAGGCCGCGACCGCCGCGCTGTAAGTCGGCGTCAGCGACACGTCGAATCCGCCGTAGCCGTACAGCAGCGTCGGGTTTCCCCCGTCGAGCTTCGCGACCTTGCGGCGCGTGATGAACATCGGCACGCGCGTGCCGTCCTTGCTCGTGTAGAACACCTGCTCGGTGACGTACGGCGACGGGTCGAACGACACCGTCGGCTTGCGGAACAGCGACACCTCGTCCTTCGCGACGTCGTAGCGGTAGAGCGCGAGCGGCGTCAGGTAGTCGGTATAGGCGAAGAAGGTCTCCGTCTCCGACGGCGTGTCCGGGAAGCCGATTGCGGTGCCCTGGCCGGGCAGCCGGATGTCGCGCAGGTGTTTTCCATCCTTCCCGTAGACCGCGAGGTGCGTGCGCGCGTCCTCGAGGTAGCTCGCGATGACGAAGCCGCCGACGAGGCTCGCCTGGTACAGCGTCGGCTTCGACTCGGGCACGACCTCGACCGGCGCGGGCGAAGCCGGGTCGATTGCGATCACGCGTCCGCGCGGCGCCCCCTGCGTCGTGCGGAAGTAGAGCTTCCCGTCCATCGCGCCGAGGAAGTCGTAGATGCCGTCCCATTTGTCGAGCAGGCGGACGACGGGCGCGTCCGGCTTCGACAGGTCGCGCAGGTGAATCGCGTTGCTGTCGAAGCCATAGGAGACGACGAACACGAGCCAGCGCCCGTCCTCCGTCACGACGCCGTAGGGGTTGTGCCGCGGGTTGTCGGTGATGGCGTAGACCTTCTCGTCCGCGGCCTGCGCATCGCCGAGCCTGTGGCGGTACACGCTCACCTGCTGCTGGTCGTCGCCCTTGCCGTCCGCGCCCTTCGGGTAGCGCGAATAGTAGAAGGCGCTCGCGTCCGGCAGCCATGACACACCGGTGAACTTGGTGTCGCCGATGAGGTCCGGCAGGTCGCGGCCGGTTTCCACTTCGCGCACGTGCCAGGTGTCCCAGTCCGTGCCGCCGTCCGACACGGCGTACGCGACGAAGCGGCCATCCGGGCTGATCGAGTAGTCGGCGAGCGAGGCGGTCGCATCCGCCGACAGCGTGTTCGGGTCGACCAGCACCTTCGGCGTCGCGTTGAGCGCGCTCGCCCAGTAGAGGATGCCCTGGTTCTGGCTGCCGCTCTTCTCGACGTAGAAATATCGGCCGCCCTTCTTCACCGGCATGCGCGACTTGTCGTCGAGCCAGCTGTAGCCGTACTGCTGGTAGTCCCAAAGTTCGGCGAGGCGCTTCTTGATCGCCTCGCGCGCGGGAATCGCGTTGAGGTAAGGCTCGGAAACCGCGTTCTCCGCCGCGACCCAGGACGAGAGCTCGGGCGAGGCCGTCTCCATCCAGCGGTAGGGATCCGCGACCTCGGTGCCGTGCAGCTGGTCGACGGTCGTGCCGCGCTCGGCGGCGGGATAGTGCAGGACGCCGGCGGCGCCGGAAGTATCGGCCGCGGCGCTCATGCCGGACGCGCCCAGCAGGCAGGCCGTCGCAAGGACGGGTATGACATGACGGTACACCGTGCTTACACTCCGGGTGGGTGAGGCGCGCAGTCTAACAAACAGCGCCGCCGCCCCTGCCAAGCTGCGACAGGACGGAGCGACGATGCGTTCACTCGTGATCGGATTCACGGCGGCCCTGTGCCTTGCCCAGGCGCAGGCGAAGGACCTTCCGGTCGAGCGGCTGTTCGACGCGCCGGACCTGCAGGGGCCATCGCTGCGCCAGATGCGCTTCTCGCCCGACGGCAAGCTCGTCACGTACCTGCGCGCGCGCGACGACGCGCCGGCGGTGTTCGACCTCTGGGCCTACGATGTCGCGCGGAAGGCGCACCACCTGCTGGTGGATTCACGCGTCCTCGCGCCCGCCGGCGAGAAGCTCTCCGTCGAGGAGGAAGCGCGCCGCGAGCGCCAGCGCATCGCCTCGCTCCGCGGCATCGTCGACTACCAGTGGGCGCCGGATTCGAAGGGACTCCTCGTCCCCCTCGCCGGCGACCTCTACTACTACGACCTCACGAAGCCGGCCGACGGCGCCGTGCGGCGCCTGACCGCGACGGATGCCTTCGAGACCGACCCGCAATTCTCGCCCCGCGGCCGCTACGTCAGCTTCGTGCGCGACCGGGACCTCTATGCGGTCGAGCTCTCGAGCGGCGTCGAGCACCGCCTGACGACGGGCGGCGGCGGGCTCGTCAGCCACGGCGTCGCGGAGTTCGTTGCGCAGGAGGAGATGAACCGCGACACCGGCTACTGGTGGTCGCCCGACGAGAAGCACCTCGCCTACGCGCGCGTCGACGAGTCGCCGGTCGCCGAGGTCGAGCGCTTCGAGATCGACGCGGCGGGCGTGCGCGTCTTCCCGCAGCGCTATCCCGCCACGGGACAGGCGAATGCGAAGGTGACGCTCGCCATCCTCGCGCTCGACACGGGCGCCGTCGCCTGGTGCGACCTCGGCAGCAAGGACTACTACCTCGCGCGCGTCGAGTGGTACCCCGAAAGCAACCGGCTGCTGGTGCAGCGCGAATCGCGCGACCAGAAGCGGCTCGACGTCCTGTCCTTCCCCGTGACCGGCGGCGAGGCGCGCGAGCTCTTCTCGGAGCGGAGCGACACCTGGGTGGACCTGAACGAGGATCTCTACTTCCTGCCCGAGCGGCAGGAGATCCTCTGGGCATCCGAGCGCAGCGGCCACAACCACCTTTACCTCTATGACTACGGCGGCGTGCTGAAAGGCCCCGTGACGGCGGGCGACTGGGACGTGCTCGGCGAATGGCAGGCGCCGGCCGTGCGCGGCATCGACGAGCGCCGCGGCAAGGTCTACTTCATGGCAACGATCAAGACGCCGCTCGAGCGCCACCTCTACGTCGCCGACCTCGACGAAGGGCCGAAGCGCGCGCCGGTCGCGCTCACGTCCGGCGATGGCTGGGACAACGTGACCATGACGACCGACACGAAGCGCTTTCTGCTCGGCTACAGCGACCCGGCGCAGCCGCCGCAGGTCTCGCTGCACGACGACACGGGACGGCGCCTCGACTGGCTCGTCGAGAACCGGATCGACGCGAACCATCCCTACGCGCCCTACCTCGACCGCCACGTGCTGCCTGAATTCGGGACGATCCACGCCTCGGACGGCACGCCGCTCTACTACCAGCTCTACAAGCCTGCCGGGTACCAGCCGGGCAAGCGCTACCCGGCCGTGCTTTTCGTCTACGGCGGCCCGACCGTGCAGACGGTGACGCGGCGCTGGGGCGAGCGCCGGGGCAGCCAGACTGCGCAGCTGTTCACGCAGCGCGGCTACGTCGTGTTCGCGCTCGACAACCGCGGCTCGGGCGGGCGGGGCCAGAAATTCACGGAGGCGCTCTATCACCACCTCGGCGGCGTCGAGGTCGAGGATCAGCTGAAGGGCATCAACTGGCTGAAGACGCAGCCGTTCGTGGACGCCGGGCGCGTCGGCGTCTTCGGCTGGAGCTATGGCGGCTACATGACGCTGATGCTGCTCGGGCAGTCGCCGGGCACGTTCAAGGCGGGCGTCGCCGGCGCGCCGGTCACGGACTACCGGCTCTACGACACGCACTACACCGAGCGCTACATGGGCACGCCGCAGGAGAACCCGGAGGGCTACCGGCGATCGAACGTGCTGACCTACGCCGGCAACATCCGCGACCGGCTGCTCATCATCCACGGCATGGCGGACGACAACGTCCTGTTCACGAACACGACGCTTCTGATCCCCGCGCTCGTCGCGAGCGGGCAGCCGTTCGAGGTCGTGCCCTACCCCGGCAGCAAGCACGCGGCGCTCAGCTTCCGCGACACAGGGATCCACGGCTGGAGGACGATCCTCGACTTCTTCGACCGGAACCTCTAGCGGCGCACGGCGCAGCCATGGGCGCCGAGCTGATGCAGGCGCTCGAGCTGGCGCGCGTCGGAATACCAGCCCGCGAACACCGGCCGGCCGTAGATGATGCAGAGCCGCTCGAGCAGGCGCTCGGACATCGGCTCCTCCTCGGGCGCGAGCACGAGGAAGTGGGCGCCCTCGGCAACGGCCTCGGCCGCGCCCTCCGCGTCGACGCAGTGCGCGCCGACGAGGAAAGCGCCGCTGCGGTCGACGTGCAAGCTCTGGCCGGTCCAGCGCAGCACCACGCCGTCGCAGCCGGTCATTGCGGCGACGCGGACCGCGTCGACGTCGCCGCCCATCACGAACACGCGATGTCCCGCGGCCCGCGCCGCGATGACAGCTTCCCGGTCCGGCTCCTCGTCGCCGTCCTCGAAATAGGGCCAGAGGATCGTCTGCGCGGCGCTGCCGCGGATCGACTGCAGCGTCTCGCCGCGGCCGATCACGCGCGCGAACCGTGGCAGCCGGAGCGCCGTCACGATCGCGCGGTCAGCCTCGATCAGGTCGTGCTTCGGCAGCTCGTCGGGATGCGCCCAGGCGAGCGCCTGGGCGTCGAGGGCTTTCGGTTCGCCGTCATAGGCGGTGACCTGCCAGACGTCGAGCAGCACTCGGCGGTCGGGGTACTCGTGCCGCAGGCGGATGAGCGGGCGCGCCTCGCGCACCTCGACGCCGAGCTCCTCGGCGAGCTCGCGCTTGAGCCCGTCGAGCGGCTCCTCGCCGTTCGCGAGCTTTCCACCGGGAAATTCCCAGCGGCCGGCCATGTGCTTGCCGCGCGGGCGCTGCGCGATCAGGATGCGGCCCTCGCGGTCCGCAATCGCACCCGCCATCACGTGGATTTCCGCCGGACTCCCCATCCCTGGCCCGCCTGAAGCCGCCCGGGAAGGAGTTTAACTGCCCGCGCGCTGCAGCGCTCCGTGGCAGTGCTTGAATTTCCTGCCCGAGCCGCAGGGACAGGGCTCGTTCCGCCCGACCTTGCGCTCGGTGCGGACGAACGGGGCGGCGGCCTCAGCCGGCTCGGTCGCCTCCGGCGCGCGCTCGACCGCGGAAGGAGGCGGGGCCGGCGCCTGGGACGCGAGCTCCGGGGGCGCGGCGTGCTGCAACTGCATGCGTGCCGTCAGCCGGCGCTGGCGCTCGGCCTCCTCGCGCTCGATCTCCTCCTCCGTGCGCACCTGCAGGCGCTGCAGCATCATCACGCTGTCGCTGCGGATGCGCTCGAGCATCGCGCTGAATAACAAGAATGCCTCGCGCTTGTACTCCTGCTTCGGGTTCTTCTGCGCGTAGGCGCGCAGGTAGATTCCCTGGCGCAGGTAGTCCATCGCGGCGAGGTGCTCGCGCCAGTGCAGGTCGAGCTGCTGCAGCATGACCGCGCGCTCGAGGTGCCGCATGAGCGGCGCTCCGTACTGGCGCGTCTTCTCCTCGTAGGCCGCTTCGATCGCCTCGAGCAGGCGCCCGCTCGCGTCGGCACCGTGCCGCGTCGGGTCCTCGGCGAGCCAGCCCGCGAGGCCGGTATTCACCGCGAAGTCGCGCTCCATGGCCTGCTCGAGGCCGGCGACGTCCCACTGCTCCTCGACGCTCTCCGGCGGGATGTAGCCGGCGACGATGCCGGCGACGACCTCCGCGCGCACGTCCTTGATGACGCCCGCGATGTCGTCGGTCGACATGATCTCCGTGCGCTGGCGGTAGATGACCTTGCGCTGGTCGTTCGCGACATCGTCGTACTCGAGGAGGTTCTTGCGCGCGTCGAAGTTGTGCGACTCGACCTTGCGCTGGGCGCGCTCGATCTGCCGGGTCAGCATGCCGCTCTCGATCGCCTCGCCTTCCTTCATGCCGACCGTCTTCAGGAGCGACTTGGTGCGCTCGGGGTCGCCGAAGATGCGCATCAGGTTGTCCTCGAGCGACAGGTAAAAGCGGCTCGAGCCCGGGTCGCCCTGGCGGCCGGAGCGGCCGCGCAGCTGGTTGTCGATGCGCCGCGACTCGTGGCGCTCGGTGCCGACGATGTGCAGCCCGCCCGCCGCGATCACCTGTTCGTGCAGCGCCTGCCACTCGTTCTCGAGCTCGCGCGCGTGGCCCGCGAGCTGCTCCTCGCTCATCACGCCGTCCTTGCGAAGCTGGTCCACCTGGCGCGCGACGTTGCCGCCGAGGACGATGTCCGTGCCGCGGCCCGCCATGTTGGTCGCGATCGTGACGTGGCCCGGCCGGCCGGCCTGGGCGACGATCATCGCCTCGCGCTCGTGCTGCTTCGCGTTCAGCACCTGGTGCGCGACACCGGCCTGCTTCAGGTGGCCCGAGAGCTTCTCCGAGGTCTCGATCGAGGTCGTGCCGACGAGCGCCGGCTGCCCGCGCTTCACGCAGTCTCGGATGTCCTCGATGATCGCGTCGAACTTGTCCGACTGGTTCAGGTAGACGAGGTCCGCTAAGTCCCTGCGGACCATCGGCTTGTGGGTCGGCACGACGACGACCTCGAGCCCGTAGATCTGCTGGAACTCGAAGGCCTCGGTGTCGGCCGTGCCGGTCATGCCGGCGAGCTTCTGGTAGAGGCGGAAGTAGTTCTGGAACGTGATCGACGCGATCGTCTGGTTCTCCTCGCGGATGCGCACGCCCTCCTTTGCCTCGACCGCCTGGTGCAGGCCGTCGGACCAGCGCCGCCCGATCATCGTGCGACCGGTGAACTCGTCGACGATGATCACCTCGCCGCCGCGCACGATGTACTCGACGTCCCTCTGGTACAGCACGTGCGCGCGGAGCGCCGCGTTCAGGTGGTGCATCAGGCGGATGCTCGCCGGATCGTAGAGGCTCTCGCCCTCGCGCAGCAGGCCCGCTTCCTGCATGAGCTCCTCGGCCTTCTCGAATCCGGACTCGGACAGGTGCACCTGGCGCGACTTCTCGTCGGCGTAGAAGTCGCCCTCGCCCTCCTCGGTCTCCTGCCGCCGGAAGCGCGGCACGAGCGCGTTGATCTTGACGTAGAGCTCGGTGCTCTCCTCGGCCGGGCCCGAGATGATGAGCGGCGTGCGCGCCTCGTCGATCAGGATCGAGTCGACCTCGTCCACGATCGCGAAATGCTGGCCGCGCTGCACGCGGTCCTCGAGCCGTGCCGCGAGGTTGTCGCGGAGGTAATCGAACCCGAATTCGTTGTTCGTCCCGTAGGTCACGTCGCAGGCGTAGGCGGCGCGCTTGTCCGCGGGGGACTGGCCGCTCGCGATCACGCCGACCGAGAGGCCGAGCAGGCGGTACACCGGGCCCATCCAGTCCGCGTCGCGCGCCGCGAGGTACTCGTTGACCGTCACGACGTGCACGCCCTTGCCGGCGAGCGCGTTGAGGTAGACCGGCAGCGTCGCGACGAGCGTCTTGCCCTCGCCGGTGCGCATCTCGGAGATCTTGCCGTCGTGCAGCACCATGCCGCCGATCAGCTGCACGTCGAAGGGGCGCATGCCGACCGCGCGGCTCGCGGCCTCGCGGGCGGTCGCGAAGGCCTCCGGAAGGATGTCGTCGAGCGTCTCGCCCGCGACGAGCCGCGTGCGCAGCTTGTCGGTGCGTGCCCGGAGCCCCTCGTCGGTCTCGGCGGCGAGCGCTTCCGCGAATCCGTTCGACTGCCTGACGCGCTCCGCGTAGCTCCGCAGCAGCCGCTGGTTACGGCTGCCGAATAACCGGGTAAAGATGTTCAACACGCGCCTGGGACCTCGGGGCGAAGGGACGCGAAACCAAGGCGTCCCGGCCGAAAAGCCGATAGTTTACTACGACAGGTGACCGGAAATTTCGTTCGGCGGTCGGGGCTTAGCGCCGCACGAAGGACAGCGGGTTCATCGGCCGGCCATCGCGCAGCACTTCGAAGTGCACGTGAGGTCCGGTCGAGCGACCCGTGGAACCCATGAGCGCGATCGGGTCGCCGCGCTTCACGGTCTGGCCCGGCTTCACGAGCAGCTTCGCGTTGTGCGCGTACCGCGTGACGTAGCCGTTGCCGTGCGTGATCTCGACCATGCGGCCGTAGCCGCCGTCGATGCCGGTGTGACTCACGACGCCGTCGGCGACCGCGAGCACCTGCGTGCCGGCGATGGCGGCGAAGTCGATACCCTGGTGCGTCGCCAGGTTGCCGTCGAAGGGATCGGTGCGCTGGCCGTACAGCGAAGAGATGTAGCCCGACTCCACGGGGCGGCCGCCCGGCACGACCTGGCGCGCGAGTTCGCGCGTCATGATGAGGTTCTGCAGCGCCGTGAGCTGGCGGCGGCGGTCGTCGATCTGCGCGTCCATCGAGTCGAGCATCGCGTCAAGCGCCGGCACCACCGGTCCCTCGCCCGCGGTCTCGGGTCCGCCGACCGACGGCTGCTGGTCGAAGTCGAACTCGCCGCGCTTCAGCTGCGCGACTTCCGTGAGCTGCTTGCCGAGGGCGTCCAGGCGTATCAGCTGGGCCTGCATGCGGCCGACCCGCGTCGCCAGCGCGCCGACCTGGTCGTTGACGTCGCGCTCGATGCGCGCGAGGTCCTGCTGCTGGGTGTCGAGGTCCTCGTTCCAGCGCGAGACCGTGAAATCGCTGAGCGGCCCGGCCGAGCCCCAGCGGCCGCCCGCGAACCAAGCGCCCGTCATGAGGACAAGAACCGAGGCTGCGGCGGCGGTATACGCGAGGGCGCGCTTCAAGGCCATAATGCGGGCGCCCTCGCGGGCCTGCCGGGATTCACGCACCTTGCCAAAAAAAGCCTTGCGCCTCAAGTACTTTGACATCTTGTCCTCGGGTCGGACGCGGCCTGCAAAATGAAAAAACTGACCCCGGTCAGTCACTTGCTGGAACAAGGCGATGGAATGCTGCAGAAGCTACGAAAAGGCAGCTTTGAGGCCCAGCGCACACTCGCCGCACTCCGGGCGCAATTGCCCCCTGAAATCGCGCAGGAGGTCTTCAGCGCCACCCTCCGGGGGACGACCCTCACCGCCTTCGTGGCGACGGCCGCCTGGGGTACGAGGCTGCGTTATGTCGCACCGAAACTGCTGAACAGGGTCGGCGCGACGCTCGGCGCGCCGGTCGAAGACATCAAGGTGAAAGTGCGGGCGAAACCGCGTTAGGCGGTGGCGGCAGCCGCGGCGTAGGAGATCGGGGCGGCGGTCTCGTCGAGGAAGGTCACTTCTTCCCACGCCGTCTCGTCCGCGAGCAGCGCGCGCAGCAGGCGGTTGTTGAGGCCGTGGCCCGACTTGAACGCGGTGTACTCGCCGATCAGCGAGTGGCCGAGCAGGTACAGGTCGCCGATCGCGTCGAGGATCTTGTGGCGCACAAACTCGTCCTCGTAGCGCAGGCCATCCTCGTTGAGGATCCGGTAGTCGTCGAGCACGATCGCGTTGTCGAGCGTGCCGCCGAGCGCAAGGTTCCGCCCGCGCAGGTATTCCATGTCGCGCATGAAGCCGAAGGTGCGCGCCCGGCTCACTTCCTTCAGGAAGCTCGTGGTCGAGAAGTCCATCGTCGCGCGCTGCGCGTGGCGATGGAACACCGGGTGGTCGAACTCGATCTCGAAGTTGACGCGGAAGCCCTCGAAGGGCTCGAAGCGCGCCCACTTCTCGCCATCCTTCACCTCGACCGGCCGGCGCACGCGCACGAACCGCTTCGGGGAGTTCTGCAGCTCGATCCCGGCCGACTGGATGAGGAACACGAACGGCCCCGCGCTGCCGTCCATGATCGGCACCTCGCCCGCGGTTAGCTCGACGAAGAGATTGTCGATGCCGAGGCCGGCAAGTGCCGACATCAGGTGCTCGACGGTCGACACGCCCGCATCGCCGGCCGCGAGCGTCGTGCCGAGCGTCGTCTCGGTGACGTTCGCCGCACGCGCGGGGATGTCGACCGACGGATCGAGGTCGGTGCGTCGGAACACGATGCCCGTGTTGGGCGGCGCGGGCCGGAGCGCCATGAGGACCTTGCGGCCGGTGTGCAGTCCGATGCCGGTCGAGCGGATCGCGTCTTTCAGCGTGCGTTGCTGGGCCATGACGGTGCCTGCGTGGAGTTTATCCCAATGCGCGGGTCGCCGGCCGCCGGCCAGCGGAGGTAGGCCGGCGGCCGTCGAGCCGCGCTCATGGCGTCGTCCCCGGCGATTCCCGCTCGCGCACGCGCTCGGCGCGGCGGCCCGCCGCGCGCCGCCGCGCCCTGAGGCGCAGCCGCACGAGGCGGAACTCTTCGCGCTCCGCGCGATGGCGGGACATCGCCGCCTCAGTCCGCCTGGCGGCGGAGGAAGGCCGGGATGTCGAGCACGTCCTCCGAGCCGAAGTTGGCGCGCAGGCCGTCACCCACCGCGCGCTGCGGCTGACGGTGGATCGCCGGCCGGTCGAGGTGGCTGTAGTCCGGCGCCGCCGCGCGATTGCGCTGGGGCACCAGCTTGACGTCATTGCGCCGGGCGGGCTGCGCCGCCGCGACCTGCGGCTGGGCCGGCGCCGCGGCCTTCGCCTTGCTCCGGTTGAGGCCGGTGGCGACCACGGTGACGCGAAGCTCGCCCTGCATCTCGGGCTCGATGACCGTGCCGACCACGACGGTCGCATCCTCGGCCGCGAACTCCTTGACGGTGCTGCCGACTTCCTCGAACTCGCCGATCGACAGGTCGAGTCCCGCCGTGACGTTGACGAGGATGCCGTGCGCGCCGGCCAGGTTGATGTCCTCCAGGAGCGGCGACGACACCGCCATCTCGGCGGCGACCTTCGCGCGGTGCTCGCCGGTGCCTATCCCCGAGCCCATCATCGCGAGGCCCGTCTCCGACATCACGGTGCGGACGTCGGCGAAGTCCACGTTGATGAGACCGGGCCGGGTGATGAGCTCCGCGATGCCCTGCACCGCGCCCTGCAGCACCTCGTTGGCGCGCTTGAAGGCCTCGAGCAGCGTCGTCTGGCCGCCGAGCACCTGCAGCAGCTTCTGGTTCGGGATCGTGATGAGCGAGTCGACGTGCCGCGAGAGCTCCGTCATGCCCGCCTCGGCCACCGACGCCCGCTTGTTGCCTTCCATCGTGAACGGCCGGGTCACGACCGCGACGGTGAGGATCCCGAGCTCGCGCGCGACCTGCGCGACCACGGGTGCCGCGCCCGTGCCGGTTCCGCCGCCCATGCCGGCGGTGATGAACAGCATGTCGCATCCCTCGATCAGCTCGATGATGCGGTCACGGTCCTCCATCGCCGCCTGCCGGCCGACCTCCGGGTTGGCGCCGGCGCCGAGCCCCTTCGTGATGTTGCAGCCGATCTGCAGCGAGGTCTTCACCTGCGAGTGCTTGAGCGCCTGCGCGTCGGTGTTCACGCAGATGAACTCCACGCCTTCGATGCCGCACTTCGCCATGTGGGACACGGCGTTGCCGCCGCCGCCGCCCACGCCGATCACCTTGATCACAGCCGTCTGGCTGAATGAATCCATCAGTTCGAACATGTCCTCTCCTCCGCTACGTCAGAAATATCCCTGGAACCACGACTTCATCCGCTCCGTCACCGACTTCACGCCGTCGCCGATGAGCTTCGGCGGCGGCTGGCCGGCATTGACCTTTCCGTAAAGCAGGAGACCCACGCCCGTCGCGTGGATCGGATTGCGCACGACGTCCCCGAGCCCGGTCACGCCGGCGGGACTGCCGAGGCGGACGGGCATGTGGAAGATTTCCTCGGCGAGCTCGACGGCGCCTTCCATCTTGGCGCTGCCGCCCGTCAGCACGACGCCCGCGGCCACCGACTCCTCGAAGCCGGAGCGGCGCAGCTCGTCGCGAATGAGCATGAAGAGCTCTTCGTAGCGCGGCTCGACGATCTCCGCGAGCGTCTGGCGCGCGAGGCGGCGCGAGGGCCGGTCGCCGACCGAGGGCACCTCGATGGTCTCATCGGGATTCGCGAGCTGCGACAGCGCGCAGGCGTAGCGGATCTTGATCTCCTCCGCGTAAGGCGTCGGCGTCCGCATCGAGACCGCGATGTCGTTCGTGACCTGGTCGCCCGCGACCGGAATCACGGCGGTGTGGCGGATCGCGCCGCCGGAGAAGACCGCGATGTCGGTCGTGCCACCGCCGACG
>DATJFN010000092.1:0-11826 GCA_035495635.1 Steroidobacteraceae bacterium
CATTCAAGGTCGCCCCGGCTGGCGCGGGGTGTCTTATGTAAGTTGCCGGATTTGCTAAAGATTTTTTCTTATCCACAAATTGTGTGGATAACTCTGTGGACCGCAGGACTACACGGAGACCTCTTTCCGACCATTCATGCATTAATGACGGTTTGATTAAATTTTGAGCAGGCAATATTCCCATTACCGCTCAATGGCTTATCACCTATCAGTTAACGCACCTCGCTAACAAAGTGTTGAAAGTCCCTATCTGACACGACTCCGCTTCGCGCTGTGTACAACTCGCCGGGGCCACTTTCGGGCTTGGCGCTTCAATATTCCTCGGAATCGATCTGAGCCAAGTTCCAACCGTTCATACCGACGCCCAAGCCTGCGGCGGCCGCACATTCGATGGCCTTTCGCCCGGTGCTGCGGGAAGAAACACCGCCTGCAGATCGTTGAGAAATCGGAAGCCGAGCTCGGTCGGTTTCCAATGATCGCCGGTTGATTCGAGCAGGCCGCGATATTTCAGCGTTGCGAGAGTCGGCAGGACGGTGTCCGCCGAGAGGCCGGTCGTCCTTTCAAACTCCGTGGTCCGAAATCCATCGGCCAGGCGCAGTGCGTTCAGCATGTATTCGAACGGCAGCTCCGCGGGCGGCACCGTGCGCCGCGTGCCTGAGCGTCCGCCCGCTTCCAGGTAGGCGCGCGGCGAGCGCGCCTTTTCCGTTCGGATGACTCCATCTGCCGTCGTGACCTTTCCGTGTGCGCCCGCGCCGATGCCGACGTAGTCGCCGAAGCGCCAGTAGTTGAGGTTGTGCCGGCACTGGCGTCCGGGGGGCGCGTAGGCCGAGACCTCGTACTGCGTGTAGCCGCGGCTTGCGACCAGCTTCTGGCACTCGAGCTGCATCTCGTAGATGTTTTCGTCATCCGGGAGCACCGGTGGGCGGTGGAAGAAAGCGGTTCCCGGCTCGAGCGTCAGTTGATAGTGCGAGAGATGCGCAGGCCCGAGCGCGAGCGCCAGGACGACATCCGAAAGGGCGCCCTCGAGCGTTTGGCCCGGCAATCCGTACATCAGGTCGAGGTTGAAGTTGTCGAGGCCCGCGTCGGCGAGCTCGGCAACGGCGGACTCAATCTCGCCGGGCCCATGAATGCGTCCGAGAACGGAGAGCGCCGCGGCGTCGAAGGACTGCGCGCCGAGCGACACGCGGTTGACGCCGGCCGCCGCATAGCCCGCGAAGCGGCCGTGCTCGACCGTCCCGGGGTTCGCCTCCATCGTGACCTCGGCATCGCTCGCAAAGGGGAGGCGCGAAGCGAATCCCTCGAGCAAAGCCGCGATCGCGTCGACGCCGAAGAGCGAAGGCGTGCCGCCGCCGAAGAAGACGCTCGAGACTGCGCGGCCGGACGCGAGGTCGAGGTCGCCGTCGAGGTCGGCGAGGAGCGCCGCCACATAATCTGCCTCCGGAAGCTGTTCCGGCCGCACGTGCGAGTTGAAATCGCAGTAGGGGCATTTGCGGACGCACCAGGGCAGGTGCACGTAGAGCGCGATCGGTGAATGCATGCCAGATTGTAGGCGCAAGCCTCCATCAAGCCTTGATTCCTGCAGTGCAGCATGACAGTCTGCGACGCGGGAAATCGATGGCCAACAAGAAGTATCAGCTCACCAACCTGGAATCCGGCCGCTCGAGCGAGCTTGCGGTCCATTCGGGCTCAGTAGGCCCCGACGTTCTCGACATCAGCACGCTGTACAAAGAGCAGGGGGTCTTCACCTACGACCCCGGCTTCATGGCGACCGCCTCCGCCTCGAGCGCCATCACCTATATCGACGGCGACGCGGGCGTCCTGCTCTACCGCGGCTACCCGATCGAGCAGCTCGCGAAGCAGTCGAGCTTCCTCGAGGTCTCTTACCTCCTCCAGAAGGGCGAATTGCCGAGCCGCAAGGAGCTCGAGGCCTTCACGAACTCGATCAGGCGTCACACAATGCTGAACGAGTGGATCATCCGCCTGTATCGCGGCTTCCACCACGACGCGCACCCGATGGCGATGGTCGCGACGATCGTCGCGTCGCTTGCCGCTTTCTACCACGACTCCACCGACATCAACGATGACCGTCACCGCGAGATTTTCTCGCACCGGATCATCGCCAAGCTGCCGACCATCGCCGCGGCCGCCTATAAGCACGCGCTGGGCCAGCCGCTCATGTACCCGCGCAACGACCTCGACTACACGGCGAACATGCTGCACATGCTGTTCGCGGTGCCCTGCGAGCCTTACGAAGTCGATTCGCTCCATGCCAAGGCGCTCGATCTGCTCTTCATCCTGCACGCGGACCACGAGCAGAATGCCAGTACCTCGACGGTGCGCATCGCGGGCAGCACCGGGTGCAATCCCTACACCGCGATGTCGGCCGGCGTGTCGGCGCTCTGGGGCCCGGCCCACGGCGGCGCGAACGAGGCTGTCGTCGACATGCTCGAGAAGATCGGCGACGCGAGCCATGTCGCGGAGTTCCTGACGCAGGTCAAGGACAGCAAAGGCGGCGTGCGTCTCATGGGCTTCGGCCATCGCGTGTACAAGAACTTCGACCCGCGCGCGACGATCATCCGCGAGATGGCGCACAAGGTGCTCGACAAGCTCGGTGGCAAGAGTGACAACCCGCTGTTCGAGCTCGCGCTCCGGCTCGAGGAGGTCGCGCTCAAGGACGACTACTTCATCAGCCGCAAGCTCTACCCGAACGTCGATTTCTACTCGGGCATCATCTACCGCGCGCTCGGCATCCCGCGCGAGCTCTTCACGGTGATGTTCGCGATCGCGCGCTCAGCCGGCTGGGTCGCGCACTGGGAAGAGATGATCGCGGACCCGGAGATGAAGATCGCGCGGCCGCGCCAGCTGTACACTGGCGCCACGCGCCGGGACTACGTCCCCGTCTCCAAACGCTGAGAAGCGGCCGAAGGGGTCAGACCCCTCCTACTGCACAAGCAACGCTTCCACTTCCGCCGCAGTCGCCCTGCGCATCGGCTTGCCATCGACGGGCCCGGGCGGTGCCTGTCGGATGCCGTCGCGCGGGAAGATGGTCGCGTCGACCTCGTGCTCGCCGGCGCTGAAGCGCACGGCAGGAAAAGCCTCGAGCTCGTCGCGCTGCATGCGGAACCGGTGCTCGGCGAATTCGTGCGGAATGCCCCGGTCCATCAGCCGGACCGCGACCGTCTCCGGCGTGTCGGCAAAGAGGTGCAGCGTGATGTCGTTGTGCGCGGTCGCGGTGCCGGACAAGAGCGGCCCGACGAGCCGCGGCTCGAATTCCTCGAGCAGGCGCATCGCCTCGAGCGCAGTCGTCCGCATCGAGGACAGCTCGTTCGCGTGCTCGTCCGGCACGAAGAGGCGCTGGTGCTCGGCGAGCGCGGCCTCGATCTCGGTGTTCTTCGGCAGCACCGCGAGGTCCGTGACGCCGAAGCGCTCGGCGGCCTTGCGCTTGGCCGTGCCGTAATCCTCGTGGCCGTGCTCGATCATGAGCCGCGCGGCTTCCCGCGCGATCGCTTGCCGCATCATGTCTCCGCGGACCGAACGCTTGACCATGGGGTTCCTGCCTAGAAAATCGGCTCTTCGTATTTCTGCGCCGGCTGCTCGCCCTCGGCGGTGTTCGCGCCCGACACGCCCGGCGGCAGGTGGTCGGCGAGGAAGTACTCGAACTCCGCCGGCGCTTCCTCGCCGAACTCCGGCGTCCCCTGGGCAACGCGCGCCGTCACGACGCCGTCAGGCATCGGCAACCGGCGCTGCGGAACGCCCGCGAGCGCCTCGCGCATGAAGTAGATCCACATCGGCAGCGCCGTGCGCGCGCCTTCCTCGCCGCTCCCGAGCGGGCGCTCCTGGTCGAAGCCCACCCATGCCGTTGCGACGAGGTCGGGGCTGAAGCCGGAGAACCAGGCGTCGCGGCCCTGCTGCGTCGTCCCGGTCTTGCCCGCGAGGTCGCCGCGGCCGAGCGCGCGGGCGCGCTGGCCCGTGCCGCGACGGATCACGTCGCGCAGCATGTCGGTGATGATCCAGGCGTTTGCTTCGCTGATGGCGCGCGGCGCCACTTCCTCCGCCTCCGGTAGCGGCAGCTTCCCGCCGACGTCGGCGGCGCGCACGACGCCCATGGCGCCGGTGCCGGCGACAAAGGCCGGGGGCGCGGCGGCGAACGGGGTCGGCGCGGTTGCGCAGTCCAGGCATTCGACCGGCACGTCCGTCTGCTCGAGCACGCTGCCGTCGGCCGCGAGGATGCGGTCGATCACGTGCGGCTTCACGAGCTGGCCGCCGTTCGCGAACACCGCGAAGCCGTCCGCCATCTCGAGCGGCGTGAGCTGGGCCGTGCCGAGCGCGGCCGTGAGGTCCGCCGGGATATGGTCCTTCGGCAGGCCGAAACGCGTCACGTAGTCGCGCGCGTAGGCGACGCCGATCTGGCGCATCACGCGGATCGTGACGAGGTTGCGCGAGCGCGCGAGTGCATCGCGCAGGCGGGTCGGGCCGTAGAACCGGTCCGTGTCGTTGCCCGGCCGCCAGTCCTCCTGCTCGGGCTCCTCGCCTTCGACGGTGGGTTCCTTGCCCTGGCCGATGCCGACGGAAGCGTCCGGCGCCTCGTAGACGACCGGCGCATCGAGAATGACGCTCGCAGGCGTCAGCCCCGCCTCGAGCGCGGCGGAATAGATGAAGGGCTTGAACGAGGAGCCCGGCTGGCGGCGCGCCTGGGTCACGCGGTTGAACTTCGAGGCGTCGTAGTCGAATCCTCCCGACAGCGCGACGACCGAGCCGTCGTGCGGGTCAAGCGCGACGATCGCGCCCTGCACTTCGGGAATCTGCACGAGCAGCGCCTCGCCCTCGCCTGACGGCAGGATGTAGACGACGTCGCCAATCTTGACGACGTCGCGCGGCGACGTCGGCGTCACGTCGCCCTTGCGCGCCCAGCGGATGCCGTCCATGCCGAGGCGGTAGCGCATGCCGCTCCGCGCGACGACCGTCGCCTCCTCCGCCGTCGTGCGGACGACGATCGCGGGAATGAGGCCGCCGACGACCGGCTTCGCCTCGATCAGGCCCGCGAGCGCCTCGTCGGTCTCCTTGTTGACGTCCACGTGCCCGGACGGGCCGCGCCACCCGTGGCGGCGGTCGTACTCGAGCACGGCGCTGCGGAGCGCGACGTCGGCGGCGCGCTGCAGGCGGCTGTCCACCGTCGTGACGACCTGGAAGCCCTCGGAGTAGATGCGATCGCCGTATTTCTCGTAGAGCGAGACGCGCACCATCTCGCCGACATACGGCGCGTCGATCTGCACGCGCGGGCCGTGCAGGCCGCGCGCGACCGGCTCGTCCATCGCCGCCTGCCATTCCGCGTCGTTGAGGTAGCCGAGCTCGCGCATGCGCCGCAGCACGTAGGTGCGCCGCTCCGTCGCGAGCTCCACGCTCGCGACCGGGTTCTGGCGCGAGGGCGCCTGCAGGATGCCGGCGAGCAGCGCCGCCTCGCTCGCATCCACCTCGGAGAGCGTCTTGCCGAAGTAGGTCTCGGACGCCGCGGCGAATCCGTAGGAGCGCTGCCCGAGGAACTGCGTGTTGACGAACAGCGTGAAGATCTCCTGCTTCGAGAGCTCGTTCTCGAGCGAGAGCGCGAGGTAGACCTCGCGCAGCTTCCGCCGCAGCTGCTTCTCCTTCGTGATCAGCGTCGTGCGCACGAGTTGCTGCGTCAGCGTGCTGCCGCCCTGCGACGCCTGCATCGTGGTCGCCGCGACGAAGACCGCGCGCACGATGCCCTGCCAGTCGACGCCGGGATGCTGGAAGAAGCGATCGTCCTCCGCGGCGAGCACGGCGTGCACGACGACGGGCGGGATCTGGTCCCAGGTCACCGGCACGCGCCGCTGCTCGCCGAGCTGCGCGAGCAGCTTGCCGTCGCGGCTGTAGACGCGAAGCGGGACCTGCAGCCGCACGTCGCGCAGCACGGCGACGTCGGGCAGCGTCGGCTTCAGGTAGTAGTAGGTGGCGAGGAAGGCGAGGCCGACGAGGCCAGCGATCGACACGATGACGGTGGCTGCGATGCGCAGCCGCCTTTCGAGGGGCGTGATCACCGGGAACGATTATGCATAGTAATGTCCGACGCGTCCGAAGCCGGGGTCGCGTCCCCGCGACGCCGGGACCGTGACGAGCGGCACGGTCGGCCATTCCGTTCGCGTGCAGCATCGTCCGCGGGTCCGGCACCGGAGGCCCGTGGGCGCGAAAGGTCGGAGCCAGCGGTCAGGGCCGGGGGCGAACCCCCGGCTGAGCCCGTTGACCCTCTGGATATGGGCCGGTATGCGGATGAATTGCGAGTCGGGTCACGTTCAATTTAACAGTTGCTTGCTATATAGTTGCTCGCTAACTTGACCCAGAATAGCGATTGGCCGCGTAATAGCCTGACCTGAAAAGGAAATTTCTGTGCTCAAGCTGCCGAAAATCTCGCTGGGCCGGAGTTACTCGCCGCTGATCGGGCTCGACATCACCACGTCCTCGATCAAGCTGATCGAGTTGTCCCAGTCAGGTGGCCAGTACCGGGTCGAGGCCTACGCGGCCGAGCCCACCCCTCACAACGCCATCAACGAAAAGGCGATCGTCGACGCCGCGGCGGTCGGCGACGCGATCCGCCGGGCGGTCAAGCGCTCGGGCGTTCGCGCGCGCGAATGCGCGGTGGCGATCTCCGGCGATGCGGCCATCACCAAGGCCGTGCAGATGCCGAAGAACCTTTCGGACACCGACCTCGAGCAGCAGATCGAGATGCAGGCGGACCAGTACATCCCCTTCCCGATGGAAGAGGTGAGCTACGACTTCCAGGTGCTCGGGCCCTCCGAGAAGGACCCGGACATGCGCGACGTTCTCCTCGTCGCCTCGCGCTCCGAGAACGTCGAACAGCGCGTCGCGGCGGTGAACGCCTCCGGGCTGGTCGCCAAGCTCGTCGACGTCGAGGCGTTCGCGCTCGAGAACGCCTGCAAGCTGCTCACGCACCAGATGCCGGACGGGGGCATGGACCGCACCATCGCCGTCGTCGACTTCGGCGCCAGCACGACGACCTTTAGCGTCCTCAGGAACCTCGTCGTCGTGTACACGCGCGACTTCGCCTTCGGCGGCCAGCAGCTGACCGAGGAGATCATGCGCACCTACGGCCTCTCGATGGAGGAGGCCGGCCGCGCGAAGAAGGAGGGCGGGCTTCCCTCCAACTATCAGCCCGAGGTGCTCGACCCGTTCATCGACGACATGACTCAGCAGGTCAGCCGCTCGCTCCAGTTCTACCTGGCGTCGGGCAGCGGCCGCAGCCAGCCGGAGCAGATCCTGATCTGCGGCGGTTGCGCGAACATCCCGGGCGTCGCGGACGTGATCGCGAGCCGCGTGGGCATCCCGGCCGAGCGCGGCGACCCGCTCGGACAGATGAAGGTTTCCTCGAAGGCCAAGGCACTGGGAGTCACGCGCGACGCAACGGCCCTGCTGCTCGCGTGCGGTCTGGCACTGCGGAGTTTCGACGACGATGCCAAGTATTAACCTACTGCCCTGGCGGCAAGCGCTCCGCCAGCGGCGCCGGAAAGAGTTCCTCATCGGGATCGTGGCGTCGGTCATCCTGGCCGGCATCGTCACGCTGATCGCGCACCTGACTGTCAGCTCGATGATCGACTCCCAAAACCGCCGCAACGACCTCCTCAAGGCGGAGATCACGAAGCTCGACAAGGCGATCGAGGAGATCCTCGCCCTCGAGGACCAGAAGTCGCGGATGATCGCGCGCATGGAGGTCATCGACCGCCTCCAGGCCAGCCGGCCCGAAGTCGTGAAGCTCTTCGACCAGATCGTCTCGACGCTGCCCGAGGGCGTGTACCTGACGACGGTCAAGCAGAGCGGCAAGAAGATCGAGTTCGACGGCGTGGCGCAGTCGAGCACGCGCGTTTCCGCCTTCATGCGCAACATCGACTCCTCCGAGTCGCTGATGTCGCCCGAGCTCAAGGTGATCCAGACGGGCTCGAATGCCTCGCCCGGCGCCCAGTTCACCTTGTACGCGTCGCAGCGCCCGATCCCCGGCTCCGAGGACGACACGTCGACCGCGGCGCCCGCGAAACGCACCACGCGCGTTTCGGAGGCACGGAAATGACCTTCGTCGAACAGCTGCGGCAGCTCGATTTCAAGGACATCGGCCGCTGGCCGTTCCTGTTCCGTGCGCTCGGCGTGCTGGTCGTGTTCGCCGTCGTCACGGTGCTGCTCATCTACTACTTCGTGTGGAGCGAAGCGAACGGCAACCGGCCGCAGCTGCTCAAGGCGCGCGCCGAGCAGGTCTCGCTGTGGAACACCTTCGACGAGAAGCAGCGCAAGGCCGCGAACCTCGAGGCCTACCGGCAGCAGCTCGCGGAGATCGAGCGGACCTTCGGTGCAATGCTGCGCCAGCTCCCGGGCCGCACCGAGGTGCCTTCGCTCCTCGTCGACATCTCGCAGACCGGCCTGGCGGCTGGGCTGCAGGAGCGACTGTTCCAGCCCGGCACCGAGACCAAGAAGGACTTCTACGCGGAGCTCCCGATCAAGATCCAGCTGACCGGCGGCTACCACGAGTTCGGCATGTTCGTGTCCGGCATCGCGGCGCTGCCCCGCATCGTCACGCTGCACGACATCGAGATCGTGCGCAGCACGGGGAACCGGAGCGGCGGCTCGCGCCGCGGCGCGCCGGCGCCTTCGGACGACCTCACGCTCAACCTGACCGCGAAGACCTACCGCTACCTCGACGAGGGCGAGGCGGGCTCCGATGAAGCTGCCGACGCCAAGGGCGCCAAGGGCAAGAAGCCGGCCGCCAAGTCGCGGCGCGAGCGGGAACAGGAAAAGAAGACATGAGGCACGAACGCTTCCGCATGATCCTGGCCGGCGCGGGCATCGCCGCGTCGCTCGCGCTCACCGGTTGCGGTGACGGGCTCGACGGCCTGCGCGCTGCCATCGAGAAGGCCAAGCAGCGCCCGGGCGGCCGTATCCAGCCGCTGCCGGAGGTGCGCCCGTACGTGAGCTACGAGTACCAGATGGCGGATCGCCGCTCGCCGTTCCTGCAGAGCCTCGCCGGGGAGAACCCGACCGGGCCGCGTCCGGACGCGCAGCGTCCGCGCGAGTACCTCGAACAATTCCCGCTCGACACGCTCCGGATGGTAGGCACGCTCCGCCTCGGCGCCGGGAACTACGGGCTCGTCCAGACGAAGGACGGGCTGATCCACCGCGTGCTGCCGGGCAACCACCTCGGCCAGAACGACGGGCGCGTGATGGCCGTGTCGGACGCAAAGATCACGCTCGTCGAGATCGTTCCCGACGGACTTGGCGGTTACCTCGAGCGCCCCGCGGCGCTGGCCCTTGCCGACTGATTTCTGGGAGTAAGTCTGATGGCTGGCAACAACCGGACGGTGTGGAACATGGACTCGGCGCGAGGCTTCTCGCGGTGGCTGGGGGGCGCACTTGCGATCCTCGCCCTCGCCTGGGGGCAATTTGCGCTGGCGCAGGGAGCGGCCCGCCTGACGGCGGTCGAAGTGCTGCCGATGCAGGGCAATACCCTGCAGGTCAGGCTGCGCACCGACGGTACGGCGCCACAGCCGCTCACCTTCACGATCGACAAGCCCGCGCGGCTGTCGGTCGACCTGCCTGACGTCGGGCTCGCGCTCGACAACCGGCGCATCGACGTCGGCTCCGCCGGCGTCGACACCATCGTCGCTGCCGAGGCCTCGGGCCGCACGCGCGTCGTCTTCAACCTCGACCAGCTCGTGCCCTACACGGCGGTTGCCGAGGGCGACAGCGTCCTCGTGACGCTCGGTGCGGCGCCGCCCGGCGCCCAGGTCTCGCAGGCGCCGAACCTCGCGCCGCGGACCGGCGGCGCGCGCAGCGTCAGCGGCATCGACTTCCGCCGCTCGCCGGAAGGCGCCGGCCGAGTCGTGGTCCAGCTCTCCGACCCGTCGACGCCCGCCAGCGTCAAGCAGGAAGGCAACCGCGTGATCGTCGACTTCACGGGCGCGGACCTGTCCGATGACCTGATGAAGCGCTACGACGTCGTCGACTTCGCGACGCCGGTGACGACGTTCGACGCGACCCGCTTCGGCAACAGCACGCGCATCTCGGTCACCGCGACGGGCGACTTCGAGCAGCTCGCGTACCAGACGGACAACCAGTACGTCATCGAGGTCCGCCAGAAGCCGCGCGCCACGACCGTGGTCCAGCAGAAGGACAAAGTCTACACGGGCGAACGCCTGACGCTGAACTTCCAGGACATCGACGTGCGCCCGGTGCTGCAGCTCCTCGCCGACACCAGCGGCCAGAACATCGTGGTGTCGGACTCGGTCAAGGGCCGCGTGACGCTGCGCCTGCAGAACGTCCCCTGGGACCAGGCGCTCGACATCGTCCTGAAGACCAAGGGCCTCGACATGCGCCGCAAGGACAACGTGATCCTGGTGGCGCCGCAGGCCGAGCTCGCGGCCCAGGAAAAGGCGGAGCTCGCCGCGCAGAAGGACATCCAGGACCTGGCGCCGCTGCGCACCGAGTTCCTGACCGTCAACTACGCGAAGGCCTCCGAGATCGCGCGCCTCGTCAAGTCGACGGGCGGCGGCTCGATGCTGTCCGAGCGCGGCAACGTGACCGTGGACGAGCGCACCAACACGCTGCTCGTGCAGGACACGGCGGAGAACCTCACCGCCATCCGCGCGATGGTCGCGACGCTCGACATCCCGGTCCGCCAGGTGCTGATCGAGTCGCGCATCGTGATCGTCTCCGACGATTTCAGCCGCGACCTCGGCGTCCGCGCCGGCTTCACGCGCGTCTCCGACGACATCAAGGACCTGATGGCGATCAGCGGCAGTGCGCAGGCGACCGACTCGATCATGGGCTCGGCGCTCGACAACCTCGCGAACACCGGCCAGCCGTTCCCGGTCGACGTGCCCTTCGGCCCGTCGTTCGACCGCTACAACGTCAACATGCCGGTCTCGAACCCGGCCGGCCGCATCGCGCTGTCGATCCTCGACTTCGACGACTTCCTGATCGACCTCGAGCTGTCGGCCGCCCAGAACGAGGGCCGCGGCGAGATCAAGTCGACCCCGCGCGTCATCACGGCGAACCAGCGCGAGGCGATCATCGAGCAGGGCGTCGAGATCCCGTTCCAGGAGTCGGCGTCCAGCGGCGCGACCACCACGCAGTTCAAGAAGGCGGTGCTGTCGCTCAAGGTAACGCCGCAGATCACGCCGGACGACCGCGTGATCCTCGACCTGATCGTGACCAAGGACAGCGTCGGCCAGCTCGTGCCGAGCGCGACGGGCGGCTTCGTGCCCTCGATCGACACGCGCAACATCCAGACCCAGGTACTCGTCAAGGACGGCCAGACGGTCGTGCTCGGCGGCATCATGGAGACGGAGCGCCGCGACGCGGTGAAGAAGGTGCCGGGCCTCGGTGACGTGCCGATCGTCGGCAACCTGTTCAAGTCGAAGAACAAGATCAACAACCGCGACGAGCTCCTGATCTTCGTAACGCCGAAGATTCTGCGCGAAGGCTCGCAGATGGAGTGAGTTCCGGCAGCGGGCTCATGGGAAACGGCCGCCTTCCGGCGGCCGTTTCTTTTGGCAGGGGCCGTGGCGGGGAAAGGGAGAGGGGACAGGCCCCTTTGGCGCAAGCACGCTGGTATCGGTAATGTGGGCGGTGCCACAGGTGACAGTCCCCGGTGCCTTCCGCCAAGCGCAGCGTGTTCCTGATAGGGCCGATGGGCTCCGGCAAGACGGCCGTCGGGCGGGCGCTGGCGCGGCGGCTGGGGCGGGAGTTCGTGGACAGCGATGCGGAAATCGAGTCGCGCACGGGCGTCGACATCGCCTACATCTTCGAGCG
>DATJFN010000093.1:0-5883 GCA_035495635.1 Steroidobacteraceae bacterium
CCCGGGGAGCGCATCGTCGAGATCGGGCCGGGACGCGGCGCCCTGACGCTGCCGCTCCTCGAGCGCTGCCGGCGCCTCGAGGTGATCGAGATTGACCGCGACCTCGTGCCGCCGCTCGTCGAGCGCGCGGCGGGCCGGGGCGAGCTCGTGGTGCACCAGGCGGACGTGCTCGATGTCGATTTCGCGGAATTGGCGGGCGCCGGGCCGCCGCTGCGGGTCTGCGGCAACCTGCCTTACAACATCTCGACGCCGCTGCTTTTCCATCTGCTGGCGTCGCGCGGGTCGATCGCCGACATGCATTTCATGCTGCAGAAGGAGGTCGTCGACCGCATCGTCGCGGCTCCGGGCGGCAAGTCCTACGGCCGCCTCACGGTGATGCTCGCCGCCGCCTGCCTGGCGACCGCGCTGTTTCGCGTCGGGCGCGGCGCGTTCCAGCCGCCGCCTGCCGTCGATTCCGCGTTCCTGCGCCTCGTGCCGCACGCGAAGCCGCCCTTCGAGATCGCGGATGCGGGGCGCTTTGCGCGCGTTGTCGCCGCAGCGTTCTCGATGCGGCGCAAGACTCTGCGGAACTCGCTTCGCGGGCTCGTGGACGCCGGACGCTTCGACGCAGCCGGAATCGACGCCGAGCGCCGGCCCGAGACGCTCTCCCCCGCCGAGTTCGCGCGCCTCGCGGCGCTATAATGCCCGGACGATGGGCATGTACCGCAGGATCCTCCTGGTCGTAGACCTCGGCGAGCAGTGCGAGCAGATCGGTGCGCGCGCGCGCGACATCGCGGCGCTGACGGATGCCGACCTTTCAGTGCTGCACGTCGTCGAATACGTGCCCGTCGAGCCGATGGGCGAGACGCTCCTGCCCGCCGTCCAGATCGAGGAGGAGCTCGTGCAGCGCGCGACTAAGCGCCTTGCCGAGTTCGCCGACAAGCTCGGCATCCCTGCCGGCCGGCGCCAGGTCGCCGCAGGCAACATCAAGGCCGAGATCGTTCGCGCCGCGCAGGAGCAGAAAGCCGACCTCATCGTGCTCGGCTCCCGCGAGCGCCGCGGTCCGTCGATCCTCGTCAACTTCACCGAGGACACCGTGCTGCACGCCGCGCCCTGCGACGTGCTCGCCGTGCGCCTGCGCTGAGGGCCGCATGAGCGACGCGAAGGACACCCGCATCGCGGTCAACGTCGACACGCGCTACCTCGAGGACCAGTCGGATCCTGGCGAGAGCCGCTACGTCTTCGCGTACACGATCACGATCCGGAACCGCGGCAAGGTGCCGGCGAAGCTGCTCGGCCGTCACTGGGTGATTACGGACGCCAACGGCAAGGTGCAGGAAGTGCGCGGCGAGGGCGTGGTTGGCGAGCAACCGCACCTGCAGCCCGGCCAGGGCTTCCGCTACACGAGCGGCGCCGTGCTCGAGACGCCGGTCGGCTCGATGCAGGGCTCCTACCAGATGCTCGCGGACGACGGTGAGCGCTTCGACGCCCCGATTCCCGCCTTCTCGCTCGCGATTCCCGGCACCATCCACTAGTGGCGCTCTACGCGATCGGCGACCTGCAGGGCTGCCACGCGGAATTCATGGCGCTCCTCGAGCGCCTCAAGTTCGACCCGCGCCGCGACCGGCTTTGGCTCACCGGCGACCTCGTCAACCGCGGCCCGGCCTCGCTCGCGGCGCTGCGCGAGGTGAGGTCGCTCGGTCGCGCGGCAACCGTCGTCCTCGGAAACCACGACCTGCACCTGCTTGCGATGGCCTTTGCGCCGAAGACCGTGAAGCGCCGCGAGCCCGAGCTCGAAGCCGTGCTCGACGCGCCCGACGCCGCCGAGCTCCTCGCGTGGCTCCAGGCGCGCCCGCTCATGCACCGCGACGACGCGCTCGGCTGGACCCTGATCCACGCGGGCCTCCCGCCGCAGTGGACGCTGGCGCAGGCCGAATCCTGCGCGCGCGAAGTGGAGTCGGCGCTTCGCGACGACGTCGCCGGGATGCTCGAGGGCATGTACGGCGACGAGCCCGACCGCTGGTCGGCGTCGCTCAAGGGCGCGGCACGATTGCGCTTCTCCGTGAACTGCCTCACGCGCCTGCGGTTCGTCGACCGCAAGGGGCGGCTGCTGCTTTCCTACAAGGGGACGATCGAAGACGCACCGGCGGGAGCGATGCCCTGGTTCCGCCATCCCGGGCGTGCGACGAAGGACGATGCCTTCGTGTTCGGTCATTGGTCCGCGCTCGGCTTCCTCGCCGAACCGGGGCTGCGCTGCCTCGACACGGGCTGCGTGTGGGGCGGCGCCCTCACGGCGCTGTGTCTCGACGCGGAAGCGGAGCCCGTGCGGCTGCCGTGTCGCGGCAGCCGGCGCGCGGCCGGCTGATCAGTTGGCCTGGCGCGGCTGGGCCTGGGCCGCCTGGTCGACCGGCTGGACGCCGGCGAGAACCTCGAACTTGAGGTTGATGCGGTTGCCGACGAGCTGGTGCGGGATGCAGTTGACGTCGCCCTCCATCGAGCGCGTCAGGAACTTCGGCATGATGGTGTCGCGGAAGATCTCGACGAGCTCGCAGTCGCCCATCTCGAGTCCCTTCGGCGAGTCCCTCTTGATCACGACCTGCTTCCACACGCCGAGCACCGGCTCACCGACGTCCTTGTCGCCCTGCTTCGGGATCGCCGGCGCCCAGAACGTGACCTTCAGGCGCGGGAAGTCCGCAACCTTCTGGTAGCCGTACTCGCAGCCGCGCTCGATGATCTTGACGTCGTCGCGCACGCCGAGGTGCTTGAGCAGCAGCTTGACCTTGCTCTTGAGGCCGCCGCAGGTGTATCGCGTCGTGAATCCCATGTACTGCAGGTCCACGACGTGCTGGGTCCAGGCCGCGGGCTCTTCGTCCGGCGCCTCGTCCTCCGCGATGGCGGGCAACGCGCCAAGCATCAAAAAGGCCAGAATTGCGGCGCGAAGCGCCATCGACCGCTCCTATCGGGAATCGTAGGTGAGACCCGGGGCCGGCCCGTGGGGTTCCATCGGGTGACTATAATTACACGATCACCGCCATGAGCGACACGATGACCGAGATGCGATTCGAGGCCGGCGGGCGGCGGTTTTGGGTCGACTTTGCAAAGCCCGTCTCGATCGCGATTCCGCTTGACTTCACGGGCCCGCAGCCCGCGTGCTTCGGAGCGCCGCGAGCCGTGTCGATGCCGTTTCGCGCGGGCGGCTTCGTCGGCGACACGCGCGGCGGCGGCAGCTGCAACTGCGAGCTCGTGACGCTCGCGCCGCATTGCAACGGAACGCACACGGAGTGCGTCGGCCACGTCACCGACGAGCGCGTCGCGGTGAGCGAGCGATTGCCGGGAGGCGTGCAGCTGGCGCTCCTCGTCACGATCGAGCCTGTCGCTGCGGCGGACACGGCGGAAGACAGCGAGCCGCGGCCCGGGCCCGGCGATCGCCTCGTGACCGCGGCGGCGCTCGATCGCGCTGTCGCGCGACATGCCGGCCCGCGCCCCGGCGCGCTCGTCGTGCGGACGATGCGCGAAGCCGGAGGCCCGCATCGCGCCTACGAAGGCCCCTCGCCCGCGCCGTACCTCTCGCGCCAGGCGGCCGAATGGCTCGTTGCACGGGGCATCGAGACGCTGGTGCTCGACCTGCCGTCGGCGGATCGCGCGGCCGACGGCGGACTGCTGACAGCGCACCGGATCTTCTTCGGCCTGCCGCCCGGTTCGCGCGATGCGTCCGCGGCGCGGCGACCGGGCGCAACGATCACCGAGCTCGCCTGGGTCGCGCCCGGCATCGCGGACGGTTGCTACGTCCTCGACCTGCAGATTCCGGCATTCCTCGCCGACGCGGCGCCGTCGCGGCCGCTGCTCTACGCCGTGAGGCCCGCGTGAGCGCGGATCTTTCGCTCGAAGCCGCGCGCGCGCGCGATGCCTCCGATCCTGCCAGCGCGCGTCGCGCCGAGTTCCACTTTCCGCGGCGGCGGGATGGCAAGGAAGTCCTCTATCTCTGCGGAAATTCGCTCGGCCTCCAGCCGCGCCGCGCGGAAGCGGACGTGCTCGCCTTCCTCGGCGAGTGGCAGCGGCTCGGCGTGCTCGGCTATCACGATCCCGAGGCGGACTGGCTGAACCTGCACGAGCGCCTCGCGCCGACCGCCGCGGCGCTCGTCGGCGCGAATCAGGCCGAAGTCGTCGTGATGAATTCGCTCACGATCAACCTGCACCTTTTGATGGCGAGCTTCTACCGGCCGACGAACGGGCGGCACGTGGTCCTCATCGAACAGGGCGCGTTTCCCTCGGACCGCTATGCGGTGGCATCCCAGGTCGGCTGGCACGGCCGCGACCCGGCCGCGTCGCTCGTCCAGGTCGGACCGCGCGCCCGCGAGTTCCTGCTCCGTCACGAGGACCTCGTCGCCGAGATTGAGCGGCAGGGTTCGCGACTCGCGCTCGTGCTGCTTCCGGGCGTGCAGTACCTGACCGGGCAGCGGCTCGACATCGCCGGCCTCGCCGAGGCGGCGCACCGGGTCGGGGCGGTCGCGGGCTTCGACCTCGCGCACGCGATCGGGAACCTCCCGCTCGAACTGCATCGCTGGAACGTCGATTTCGCCGCCTGGTGCTCGTACAAGTACCTGAACGGAGGGCCGGGCGCGACGGCCGGCGCCTTCGTGCACGAGCGACACTTCGGCGGCAACGCGCCACGCCTGTCTGGCTGGTGGGGAAACGACCTCGAGTCCCGGTTCGAGATGGCCGAGACGTTCCGGCCCTACCCGGGCGCCGCGGGCTGGCAGGTCAGCAACCATCCGCTGATCGGCATGGTGCCGCTCCAGGCCTCGTTCGCGCAGTTCGCGAAAGCCGGGCTGCCGGCGCTGCGCGAGCGCTCGCAAGCGCTCACCGGCTGGCTGGAACGACTTCTCGATGCGCGCCTCGGCGAGCGCATCGAGATCCTGACGCCACGCGATCCGGAGGCCCGCGGTGCCCAGCTCTCGGTCCGCCTGCGCGGGACGCGCGGGGGCGGCCGGGCCCTCTTCGACCGCCTCCTCGGGGCAGGCCTGACCTGCGACTGGCGCGAACCCGACGTCATCCGGCTCGCGCCGGCCCCCCTCTACAATTCTCATGAGGACTGCTGGCGGGCCGTGGCCCTGATCGAAGACGAGCTCGACGCTATCCATGCCTAGGACCGGCCCCTATACGGGGGGAAGGGACGCCCGATGGACCGGGTCCAGGCCAGGCCCCGGGAAACGAATCCACCAACTTCTCCGGCCGAGCATCGTATTTGGTAAATTGAAACACCATTGCCGGGCCTTTCGAGGCCCAACTAAGGGGAGAGGCAAGATGGCATCCACGGATCAGACTTCACCCAAGACCACGATCTGGCTGGTCGTCGTCGGCATCGTCGTGCTGGCCGGCGTGGCCTATGTGGCCGACATTTACCCGCCCGCCGACAAGTCACTGACCGGCTCGGTCGTTCCAGCGGAGCGTTACAGGGCCGAGACGTCGGCAACCAGCTCGAGCCGCGAGACCCTGGGTGACCAGAGCGTCGCTCAGTTCATGCAGACCGACCTCTATCGGCAGATCGTGTCCGATAAGCAGTTGGCCGCGTTGTTTGCCTCCGATGCCTTCCGCCAGGGGCTCGGCAGCGACCAGTTCCGTGGCGCGCTCGCCAGCGACCAGTTCCGCGGCGCGCTCGCCAGCGACGGCTTCAAGCAGGCGCTCGCCAGCGACCAGTTCAAGGGAGCGATGGCCAGCGACCAGTTCCGCGGCGCGCTCGCCAGCGACCAGTTCCGCGGGGCGCTCGCCAGCGACGGCTTCAAGAACGCGATGGCCAATGACCAGTTCCGCGGGGCGCTCGCCAGCGACCAGTTCCGCGGCGCGCTCGCCAGCGACGGCTTCAAGAACGCGATGGCCAATGACCAGTTCCGCGGCGCGCTCGCC
>DATJFN010000094.1:0-3851 GCA_035495635.1 Steroidobacteraceae bacterium
CGCGACCAGGGCGGCGACCGGCTGCTCGCGCTGGTCGAGGGCGACCGCGTCGCCGCGATCGCGCGGCGCGAGGGCGAGCCCGGCAGCGCGCTCGAGCTCGTCGCGCGAACCGCGGACCGTGATGCCGCGGAGTCGCGCGACCTCATCCGCGCGTTCAGCACCTGGTTCGAGGTCGTGAACCTCGCCGAGCGCGTGCACCGGGTGCGCCGGCGCCGCGAGTACCTCGCGCACAGCGACCGGCCGCAGCCCGGCGGCATCGGCGACTGCATGTACCGGCTGAAGGCGGCGGGCTACGACGCGCAGAAGGTGCTCGAGCTGCTCTCGGGCGTCACTATCTACCCGGTGCTGACGTCGCACCCCACGGAATCGATGCGCCGCACGATCCTGCGCAAGCACCAGCAGATCGCCGACATGATGATCGAACGCATCGACCCGACGCTGACGCCGTTCGAGCGGCGCTCCATGTGGGAGCGCATCCGCATGGAGGTGACTTCCGGCTGGCAGACCGAGGCCCATCCGCGCGAGCGCCTCACCGTCGCGGACGAGCGCGAGCACGCGCTCTTCTACCTCGCAGAGGTCGTCTACCGCGTGGTGCCCGCACTGTACGAGGAGATCGCGCTCTGGATGCAGACCGTGTTCGGCCTGCCGCCCGAGCTCGCCCGCATGCCGCTGATCCTGCGCTTCGGCAGCTGGGTCGGCGGCGACATGGACGGGAACAGCGAAGTGCACGCCAAGGCGATCCGCGAGACGCTGCACCGCCAGCAGCAGCGCGTGATCTCGGCGTACTACCAGGAATGCCGCGCGCTCGCCGACAAGCTGTCCCAGAGCGCCGGGCGCGTCGCCGCGAGCCCGGAGCTCGAGGCGCGCATCGCCGAGTACGACATCCTGCTGCCGAAGGCGCGCCAGGCGGCATCGACGCGGCACGACCGCATGCCGTACCGAATGTTCCTCGCACAGGTGGCCGAGCGTCTCCGCACCACCTACGAGGGCAGCCCGAACCACTATGAGTCCGCCGACCAGTTCGTGCGCGACATCCAACTCGTGGCCTCGAGCCTCAAGGCGAATCACGGGCGCCACGCGGGCCTGTTCCCGGTCGAGCGGCTGCTGTGCCGCGCGCTGACCTTCGGCTTCCACCTCGCGACGCTCGACGTGCGGCAGCATGCCTCGGTCCACCGGGAAGTCGTCGCCCAGGGTCTGGACCGCGCGGACTGGGATAGCCTGTCCGCAGCGGCGCGGAGCGGCGCCATGTGCGAGGCGATCTCGCGCGACCGCGGGCCTGCCGCGGGATTCGACGCCGCGGGGCGTCGCACGCTCGCCGTGTTCGAGGCGATGATGCAGGCGCGCTACAAGTACGGCGAGCGCGCGATCGGCGACTACGTGGTGAGCGGCACGGAGTCGGCCGACGACGTGGTCTCGGTGCTGCTGCTGGCACGCTGGGCAAACGCGATCGACCGCACGACCGGAGAGGTTCCGCTCGACGTCGTGCCGGTCCTCGAGACCATCCCCGCGCTCGAAGGCGCCGCCCCGCTGCTCGGGTCGCTGCTCGACGAGCCGAGCTACCGCCGCCATCTTGCCGCGCGCGGCGGGCGGCAGACCGTGCTCATCGGCTACTCGGAATCCAACCAGGCCGTCGGGATCGCGGCATCGCGCGACGCCATCTACCGCGCGCAAGCCGAGCTCCTCGCCGCGTCGTCGGGCGCCGGGATCTACCTCGACTTCTTCTACGGCCGTGGCGGGCCTTCGAGCCGCGGCGGCGGACCCATCGAGCGACTGGTCGAGAATGCGCCCGACGGCGCGACGCGCGGCCGGCTGCGCGCGACAGAGCAGGGCGAGGGCATCAGCAACAGCTACGGGCTGCGGCGCATCGCGCTCCGGAGCTTCGAGAAGGCGGCATATGCGGTCGTGATGGACCGCATCGAGCCGCCGCGGTCGCCAGCGCGCGAGCGCGAGCTGATGGCGCTCATGGGCAGCGTCGCGGCCGCGAGCCGCGATTGCTACCGCGCGCTCGTGCACGACCGGCCGGACTTCGCGCGGTTTTTCCGGGACGTGACGCCAATCGACGTGATCGAGCGCATGCAGATCGGAGGGCGCGTGGCGGCGCGCGGCGGCGAGGGCGTGACGGCGATGCGGCCCGTGCCCTGGGTCTACGCGTGGATGCAGAGCCGGCACGTGCTGCCCGGCTGGTTCGGCGTCGGCAGCGGCCTCGAGGCCGCGGCGCGCGAGTACGGCCCGCCTGCGATCGAGCGCGCGCTCGCCGACTGGAAGTTCCTCGCGAACCTCGTCGACGATGTCGAGCTCGACCTCGTGCGGGCGGACCTCGACATTGCCGCGCAATACGAGGGGCTCGCGACTGGCGACGTGTCCGCAATCTCGGCGGAGATCCGCCGCGAGCACGCGCTCGCGAAGCGCTGGATCACGGCCATCAAGGGCGAGGCCGAGCTGCTCGATGACCGGCCCGCGATGCAGCGCGCGGCGGTCCTGCGTTCGCCCTACGGCGACCCGATGCACCTGATGCAGGTCGACCTGCTGCGCCGCTGGCGCGCAGGCGGGCGCCAGGATGTCGCCCTGTACGATGCGCTGCTCGCGAGCGTCTCAGGAATCGCGCTCGCGCTGCAGGCGACCGGCTGATGGACGCCGGGCCGCGAAGCGTCTGCGTCTACTGCGCGTCCAGCCAGGCCTGTGACGCCGGATATCACGAGGTCGCGCGCATGCTCGGCGGCCTGCTCGCGCGGGCAGGCTGCACAGTCGTCTATGGCGGTGGCCGGGCGGGCTCGATGGGCGCCCTCGCGGACGGCGCGCTCGCCGCCGGCGGCCGCATCGTCGGCGTAATCCCCCGCTTCATGGTGGACCTCGAATGGGGCCACGACGACCTCACGGAGCTGCACGTGGTCGAGGACATGCGCACCCGTAAGCACGAAATGCTGACGCGCGCCTCGGCGGTCGTCGCCCTGCCAGGCGGCACGGGGACGCTCGAGGAACTCTTCGAAGCGATCACGCTGAAGCGCCTCGGGCTGTTCCTCGGCCCGATCGTGATCGTGAACTCGGGCGGCTACTACGATGCGCTGCTCGCGCAGCTCGCCGCCGCGATCGAGTGCCGGTTCATGGACGCGCGCCACGCGGCGATGTGGACTGTCGTCGCCGCGCCGGAGGACGTCCTGCCCGCGATCGCGTCGTCCGCGTCCTGGGGCGCCGACAGCCGCGATTTCGCGGTGGTCCGCTGAATCGGATAAAATTCGCGCATGAGCAGCGAAAAGCCAATCGACGCGCAGATGAGCGCGGACTCGCTCTACCGCGAGGATGTCTACACCGACCAGCGCATCGGCACCATCCGGCGCATGACGCCGGTGAAGTCCGACGGCAGCGACGACCCGTCGCGACCGCAGGTCTTTATCGGCCAGGCGACCGTGATGACGCCGATGGGCTCGTTGCCGCTCTCTTTCGAGCTGCCCGCGAAGACGCTCTCGGAAGCGGTCGCGCAGTTCGGGCCGGCGGCCCAGCACGCCATCGAGGACGCCGCGCGCGAGCTGCAGGAACTGCGCCGCCAGGCCGCTTCCTCCATTGTCATCCCCGAGGCGGGCGCCGCCTCCCTCAAGGGGATGGGCGGGAAGGGCGGCATCCAGATTCCGTAACGCCGGCGGCGCCTACCGGTAGTGGGCCGCCAGCCAGTCCTGCACTTCCTTGTAGAAGTAACGGCTATCTTCGCCCTTCAGGATCCAGTGGTTCTCGTCGGGCCAGATGACGAGGCGGCTTTCCACGTTCTGCCTCTGTAGAACGGTCCAGAACTCGAGCCCGTTGTTGTAGGGCACGCGGAAGTCCTTCTCGCCGAAGCTGAGCAGAATCGGCGTCTTCAG
>DATJFN010000095.1:0-13335 GCA_035495635.1 Steroidobacteraceae bacterium
GACCATCCTCGAGGTGTACGCCTCGTCGTTCAGCGTGCAGGAAAAGGAGGACCGCTCGCCGCTGACGGAGGCGGACCTGCGCTCTGAGAAGCTGATCCTCGCGGGGTTGCGCCGCATCGCGCCGGAGATCCCGGTTCTGTCCGAGGAATCCGGGCAGGTCCCCTTCGCGACGCGCAAGGGCTGGAGCCGGCTCTGGGTCGTGGATCCGCTCGACGGCACGAAGGAATTCATCCAGCGCAACGGCGAGTTCACGGTGAACATCGCGCTGGTCGACGACCACCGGCCCGTCCTCGGCGTCGTCCACGCACCGGTGCTCGAGCGCGACTACTTCGCCTGCGAAGGCGTCGGCGCGTTCCGCTCCGACGCGCAGGCGGCCGGCCGGCCGATCCGCGTGGCGAAGCGCGGTACCGGGCCGGTGCGCGTCGTCGGCAGCCGCTCGCACCGCGGCAATTCGCTCGACGCCTTCCTCGCGCGTGTCGGCCCGCACGAATTCGTCGAAGTCGGGAGCTCCATGAAGCTCTGCCTGGTCGCGGAAGGGAACGCGGATGTGTACCCGCGCATGGGCCCGACCTCCGAATGGGACACCGCCGCGGGCCAATGCGTGCTCGAGCAGGCCGGAGGGCTCGTGCTGAAGCTCGACGGACAGCCGCTCGCTTACAACCGCGAGGACACGCTCAACCCGAACTTCGTCGGCATCGCCGACGCCGGCACCGACTGGCTCGCGCTGCTGAGATGACCTGGGGGCTGCTGCTCTCGGTCGCCCTGCTCGCGCTCGTCGTGGTGTTCTGGCACTCGAGCCTCGCCGCGCGCGAGCTCGCCAACCGCGTGGCGCAGGAAGCCTGCACCGGCGCCCAGGTGCAGATGCTCGACGGGACCGTCGCGATCCATCGCCTGCGGATCGTCCGCAGCGGTGACCAGCCCCTCGCCTGGCACCGCACCTACGTCTTCGACTACACCGCCGACGGCTACAGCCGCCAGCGTGGCTTCGTCGTGCTGACCGGCGACAGCGTGGACACAGTGGGCCTGGGGCCGCGCGCGGTATGAATCCGCATTCACCGGTCGACCTGCACCTGCATTCCACGGCCTCCGACGGCATGCTGGAGCCGGCCGCACTCGTCGCGCACGTCGCGGGCTGCGGCGTCGCGCTGATGGCGCTCACCGACCACGACACGGTAGATGGCGTGGCAGCGGCCGCCGCCGCCGCGCGCTCGCACGGCATCGGCTTCGTCGCCGGCGTCGAGCTCTCCGCGTCCTGGCGCGGCAGGGCCATCCATGTGCTCGGCCTTGCCATCGACCCGACCTGCGCGACCATCGTGCGCGGGCTCGAGGGCCAGCGCGCCGTCCGCGACGCGCGCGCGGATCGAATCGCGGAGCGCCTCGACGCCGCGGGCGCACCGGGCACGGCGGCGCTCGCCGGGATCCGCGCGGCCGGAAGCCTTCCGACGCGGACGCACTTCGCCCGCGCGTTGGTCGCCCACGGCGCGGCGGCCGACGTCGGCGCCGCTTTCGACCGCTGGCTCGGTCACGGCAAGCCTGGCGCGGTCAGGAGCGATTGGCCGGAGCTCGCCGAGGCGACGGCCTGGATCGTCGCGGCGGGCGGCAAGGCCGTCATCGCACATCCGATGCGCTACCCGCTTTCGGCGGGCGCGCGGCGCGAGATGTGCGCGGAGTTCGCCGCTGCCGGTGGGCGCGGGGTCGAGGTGGTGACGGGCGGCGGCAGCCCCCGCGACCGCGAACAGGCGATATCGCTCGCCGTGCGCTGCCGTCTCGAAGGCTCGGTGGGCTCGGATTTCCACGACCCCGCCGTGCCATGGAATCCGCCGGGTCGATTGGCTAAGCTTCCGGCATCGGTCCGCCCCGTGTGGCTGGACCCGCCCTTCCCTGTCTTCGGGACCGACGCCCAGCCGGCATGACGGACGAAGAAAAGGTCAACACCGAACTTTTCGCGCGCATGCAGCGCCTGCGCGAGCTTAGGATCGAGCACCGCGACCTCGACGACGTGATCTGCCGGCTCTCGCTCGACATCTACGTCGACGAGCTGCAGCTGCGGCGCCTCAAGAAGCGCAAGCTCATGCTGAAGGACCAGATCATGCGCCTCGAGAGCGAGCTGATCCCGGACCTCAACGCGTGACCGATCGCGTCGACGCGCTCCTGGCATCGGCCCGGGCCTTCCTCGGCAATCCTGAGCTTCCGCTGGTCGCCTTCGCCGCGGCGATCGTCACGTCCTGGGTCTATTTCGGCCGGCGCCGGTACCTCGAGCGCGGCAACGGCAGCTACGGGCGCGGCGTGCTGACCGACGCGCTTGCCGTGGTCTCGCCCTACCTCGCGGGCCTCGCGATCGTCGGCATCGCGCTCGTCGCGGCGCACGGCCAGCCGCGGCCCTGGTACCTGGTGGCGTGGACGCTGCTCGCGGCGCTCGCGCTGATCCGGCTCCTCGTCTTCCTGCTGCGGCTTTCGCTCGGCAAGAGCCGCGGCATCAAGGCCTGGGAGCTGCGCGTCACGCTGCTCGCCTGGGCGCTGGTCGCCGCGGACGTGCTCGGCTGGCTCGACCCGATCATCGCGGAGCTCGATTCGATCGGCCTCTCGCAGGGCAAGACCCGGATCACGATCTGGTCCGTGCTGAAGGCCTTCGCGCTCGTGACGTTCTTCATCGTCGTGAGCGTCTGGGTCGCGCGCTGGATCGACCGGCGCATCGGCGCGATCAAGGAGCTCGCGCCGTCGACGCGGATCGCGATCGGCAAGTTCGCCTATGCCTTCCTGATCGCGCTCGGCGTGCTGGTCGGGATGCAGGCCGCGGGCGTCAACCTGACTGCGCTCACGGTGTTCTCCGGCGCGATCGGCCTAGGGCTCGGCTTCGGGCTCCAGGCCATCGCCGCGAATTTCGTGAGCGGGTTCGTGCTCCTGATCGACCGATCGATCAAGCCCGGCGACGTCATCAGCTTCACCGGCACGACCGGCACCAGCACGACGGGATTCGGCTGGGTCGAGGAACTGCGCGGCCGCCACGTCGTCGTGCGCGACCGGGACGGCGTCGCGACGCTCGTGCCGAACCAGAACGTGATCACGAACCCGCTGATCAACTGGAGCTACGGGCATCCGCGCGTGCGGCTCAGGCTCCCCGTGCGCATCGCCTACCACGACGACGTCGAGCTCGCGCTCTCGCTGCTGCTCGAAGCCGCAGACCACCCGCGGATCCTGAAGGACCCGCCCGCCGTCACGCGGCTCCTCGAGTTCGCCGACTACGGCATGGAGATCGAGCTGCGCTTCTGGATCGGCGATCCCGCCGAAGGCGTCAACAACGTCCGCTCCGACGTGAACCGGCGCATCTGGGCGCTCTTCCGCGAGCACGGCATCACGATCCCGCCGGCGCAGCGCGAGATCCGGATCCTGGAGGGCGGCAAGTCCGCATCCATGCTGGCGCCGCGTGTCACCGGTCCGGTGACGCCCTCGACCGACGGCCAGGATTGAGCGTGATTCCCGAGGGCGAGTACGCGCTCTCCTACGTCAGGAGTCCCGGTCCCGGCGGCCAGAACGTCAACAAGGTCGCGACCGCCTGCGAGCTCCGGTTCCGCGTCGGCACGACGTCGCTCCTCGACGAGGCGGGCAAGGAGCGCCTCCGCGCGCTCGCGGGCCGGCGCCTCACGCGCGAGGACGAGATCGTCATCGAGGCGCATCGTCACCGCACGCAGGACGCGAACCGCCGCGATGCGCTCGCGCGGCTCGAGCAGCTGATCGCGCAGGCGCGGCACGTGCCGAAGCCGCGTCGGAAGACGCGGCCGAGCCGCGCCGCGCGGGCCCGCCGCCTCGATGGCAAGCGGCTGCTCAAGGACAAGAAGAGGATGCGGGCGCGGCCCGCGTTCGACTGACGGCCGTCAGGTCACCGGCTTCGGGCGCGGCAACAGCCAGGCGCCGAGCGCGGGCAAGAGCAGCATCGCGCCCAGCATGTTCACGAGGAACATGAAGGTCAGCATGAGCCCGACGTCCGCCTGGAACTGGAGCGGCGAGAACGCCCAGGTCGCGACGCCGATCGCGAGCGTGATGCCGGTGAAGAAGATCGCTGCGCCGGTCACGTGGAGCGCCGCCAGGTAGGCGTAGTGCAGGTTGTGGCCGCGCTGCAGGTGCTCCTGCATGCGGCTGAAGAGGTAGATGCCGTAGTCGACGCCGATCCCGGCGCCGAGCGCGACCATCGGCAGCGTGTTGACCTTGAGCCCGATGCCGACCATCGCCATCACGGCGTAGACGAGGACCGACACGAGCGCGAGCGGCACGATCACTATCACCGTGCCGATGACTGAGCGGAAGTTCACGAGGCACATGATCGTCACGGCCGCGAACACCCAGCCGAGGATGACGAACTCCTTGGCCTTCACCTCCTCGTTCTGCGCCGCCATCACGCCGACGTTGCCGGTCGCGAGGCGGTATTTCACGTCCGGCGCCGGGTGCTTTTCGCGGTAATCCCTGACCGCCGCGACCACGCGCTCGATGGTCCCGGCGCGGTGGTCGGCGAGGAACAGCATCACCGGCATCACGCTGCAGTCGCGGTTGAGGAGACCGGTGCTTGTCTCGATGTAGTTCTGCGCCTGCACCAGCTGCCGCTCGTCGCGCGGCAGGTTCCGCCACTTGAGGCTGCCCTCGCTCCAGCCGGCGCTCACGACCTTCGAGACGCCCGCGAGCGACATGACGTCGCGCACCCCCTCGACGTTCGCCATGTGCCAGGCGAATCGGTCGATCGCGTCGATGACCGGGAAATGGATGCAGCCGTCGGGCTTCGTCTCGACGATGACGTTGATGATGTCGGTGCCGATCGAGAAGCGGCGGCTGATGAGCTCGCTGTCCTGGTTGTAGCGCGAATCGGGCCGGAGCTCCGGCACGCCCGCCTGCGTGTCGCCGATCGGCGTCTTGCGGCCCTCGATGGCGCCCAGGACGCCGAGCGCGAACGCTGCCCCGATGATCACCGCGGCGGGGCCTCGGTGCGTGATGCGCGCAAGCCGCTCCCAGAACTTCTTGAGCGCGTCCTGGCGGCGCTCGACGCGGCTCCTGAACTTGCCCGATAACGGCACGAACGAGACGAGGACCGGCAGCAGGATGAGGTCGGTCAGGATGATGACGCCGATGCCGAGGCTCGCCGTGACCGCCATTTCGCGGATCACCTGCACCGGGATCAGGAGGATGGTGATGAAGCCGACGAGGTTCGCGAGGAGCGCGACGATCGCCGGCAGGAACAGCAGCCGGAACGTGCGCCGCGCCGCCTCGTTGCTGTCCGCGCCGCTCATCGCGGCATCGCTCACGGCGCTGATCTTCTGCACGCCGTGGCTCGTGCCGATGGCGAAGATGATGAACGGGACGAGGATGCCGAGCGGGTCGACGCCGTAGCCGAGCAGGACGAGCAGCCCCAGCATCCAGACCATGGCGACCAGGGACGAGACGACCGGCACCAGCGCGATCCGGAACGACTGGATGTACACCCACACGAACAGCAGCGTCAGCGCGACCGTGACGACCGCGAAGGTGACGACCGAGAGCGCGCCGTCGGCCACGTCGCCGACGACCTTGGCGAAGCCGATCATGTGCACGGACACCGGCGCCTGGACCGAGACGCCGATCCGCTCGCTCTCGATCCGCGCCCGCACCTTGCGCTCGAGCTCGCGGGAGATCTCGATGTAGTCGACGGGCTTCCCGGTCTCCGGGTCGGCATCGAGGAGCTGCGCGCTCACCATCGCGCCCGAGAAGTCGTTCGCGACGAGCCGGCCGACGATGCCGGCCTTCAGGATGTTCTCGCGCACGCGCGCGAGCCCCGCCGCGTCCGGCTGGAAGTCCGGGGGGATCACGTCGCCGGCCTCGATCCCGCCCTCGACGACCTCGGTGTAGCGCGTGTTAGGCGTCCACAGCGACTGCACGCGCGAGCGGTCCACGCCCTTGATGAAGAACACCTCGTCCGTCGCGATCTTGAGCGCCTGGAAGAACTCCGGCGTGAACATGTTCCCGTCGCGCGCGATCACGGCAATCAGGAGCCGGTTCGCCCCGCCGAATTCCTCCTTGTGGTCCAGGTAGGTGCGGATGTACTCGTGCTGCAGCGGCAGCTGCTTGTTGAAGTTCGTGTCGAGCTTGAGGCCCGTCGCGGCGACCCAGCCGAGCGCGGCCGTGACGAGCGCGAAGAACGCGAGGATTGCGCCGCGGTGACCGAAGACCCGGGGCTCGAGCCAGGCCGCGATGCGCGCGTCGCCCGATTCCCTCATGGCGCTGCGCCGCCCGGCATCGCGAGCCGGCGCACGCCGCTCTCACCGGCGACGATCAGTGCGCCGTCGCCCGAGGGCACGACGGCGGAAAGCGCCTTGCGGTCGTCCTGCTGCGTCAGCGCGAAGTTCCGTCCGCCGTCGCGGCTCACGAGGACGACGCCGGCCATGCCGACGATCACGACGGTCTTCTCGTCGACGCGCGCCCCGGCGTTGAGGAGCGCGGTCGTGCCAGTCGGGATCGCGGCCCAATTCGAGCCCCCGTCTTCGGAGCGCCACAGGTTGCCGCGGAGGCCGAACGCGAGGAGCGCATCGCCGTCGAGCGGCAGCACGCCGTAGAACGAGCCGTCGTAGGGCGACGGAAGCTCTTGCCAGTGGGCTCCGTCGTCGTCGGACCGGAACAGGCGCCCGGCCTCGGCGCCGATGTACATGCGCCCGCCCGGCCCGTGGGCGATCGCGTTCAGGTGGAACTCGAAGCCGAGGTCCACGTCCGCTTCCATGTCGTCCTCGGACGGCTCGACCTTCGCCGCGCCCGGCAGCGGGTCGGGCTCGAACGGTACCTGGCTCCAGACCGCGCCGCCGTCCGCGGTCGTGTAGACGACGCCGTAAGCGCCGACCGCGACGCCGCGCGAGGCGTCGGCGAAGCAGACGTCCAGGAGCGGCTGCGGCTCCTCCGGCTCGAAATGGACGAGCCGCCAGGTGTCGCCGCCGTCGGAAGTCGCGAGGATCGTCTCGACGTGTCCGACTGCCCAGCCGTGCTTCGCATCGGCGAACCAGACCGCGGTCAAGTTGGCGCTGGAAGGAACGGGCGACTGTGCCCAGGTCTTGCCGGCATCTTCGGAGTGCAGGATGTGGCCGCGCTCGCCGACGGCGATGACGCGGCGCCCGGCCCAGGCCAGGTCGATGAGGAGCGACCGCTCGGCGAGCGGCGCGATGACTGCCGGCTGCGCCGCCGGGTCCTGGGCCTCGGCGTCCTGGGGCAGCGCCTGCGGCGCCACCGCGAGGGCAAGCGCCGCAAGCGCGAGCGTCCTCACGTCAGCGCGTGCCGCGCCTCGCGATCGCGGCCGGCGTGAAGTCCGCCGCCGTCAGCTTCGCGTTGAAGTTGACGGTCATCGGCTCCTCGTTGTCGAGTCCGAGCGCCAGGTAGCGGCCGGCCTGCAGGTCGTAGGTCGTCTCGAGCGTGGTCCAGAAGGTCGGCACGTCGTAGTAGTTGATCGAGTGGCCTTCCTGGATGCGCCAGAGCTGGTCGCGGTCGTCGTAGCAGTCGACGACCAGGATCTGCCAGGAGTCCTCGTCCACGTAGAACGTGCGGCGCTTGTAGATGTGGCGCTGGCCCGGCTTCAGCGTCGCGTCGATCACCCAGACCCGGTGCAGCTCGTAGCGCGCGAGCGACTGGTTGATGTGCAGCGGCTTGATGATGTCGTCGTTCTTCACCTTGTCGCTGTGCAGCTTGTAGGCGTTGTAGGGAACGATGATTTCCTGCTTGCCGACGAGCTTCCAGTCGTAGCGCTCGGGGCTGCCGTTGTAGATGTCGAACTGGTCGGAGGTGCGCAGGCCGTCGGAGCCCGTGCCAGGGTTGTCGAATGCGACGTTCGGCGCGCGGCGCACGCGCCGCTGCCCGGGGTTGTACAGCCAGGCGCGGCGCTGCTCCTTGGTCTGGTCAAGCGTCTCGTGCACGAGGAGGATCTCGCCGGCGAGGCGCGCCGGAGCGACCGTCTCCTGGATGAAGTAGAGGATCACGTTGTCGAGCGCGGCCTCGGTCGCGCCCGGCAGCGCGTAGCCCACGTAGGTCTGGTCGTGGAACTTGACCATGTTGTAGCTGCCGCTGCGCGTCACGGCCGCCTGGCCGATGATCCGCTCCGCGATCTCCGCGCGGAATCGCAGGATGTGGTTCCAGATCACCTCGACGCCCGCCTGCGGGATCGGGAACGGCGGCCCGCCGATCGCGCCGGTGACGCCGTTGCCGTTGCCAGTCAGCTTCGCGCCCGTCGCGTTTGCCTTCACCGCGTCGTAGATGCGCTGCGGGAATGCCGCGCTGCGGTGCGACGGGTACACGTCGATGAAGTAGTCCTTGTAGGCCGTGAGCAGCGCCTTGTGCCCGGCCGTCAGCTGGGCCGCGTACTTCGACATGTTCGAGGCGTCGATCCGGTAGAGCGGCTTGTCGGCTGCGTACGGGTCCGGGTGGTGACCGCCGGTCTTGAAGGCCGGGAAGCCCGCATCCGCCGCGTTCTTGATGCCGCCGTTCCAGGCCGGGATCGTGCCGGCCGCATTGCCGGCTTTTTCGGCGCCCATCGGCGTCAGGTCCGCGCCGAGCTTCGCGGCCTGCTGGGCCGTCACGCCCGCCAACGCCGCGCCCGCCGCGGCGAGGAGCCCCGCACCGAGGATGTACTTGAGCTTCATCGTGTCTGCCCCCGAATCAGAACGAGTACTTGATCGTGGCCGCGAGGAAGTCGCGGTCGGTCAGCTCGTTGTAGCGGCCCGCACCGAAGAAAGAGGTGTACGCGACATCCAGCTCGAGCTGCGACTGGTAGCTCGCGAGGATGCCGACGGTCGCGGCCTCGCGGCCTTCGACGAAGTTGCCACCCGGCCCGGGCGTCGTGCCATCGACGTCATGCGACCACACCAGCCGCGGCGAGAAATTCCACGCGCCGATCAGGCCGAGGTAATCGAGCCGGAACGCCGCGCGGTAGCCCCAGGAATCGGCGTCCGCAAAGCGGTTGAGCGGCTCGACCTCGCCGAAGTGGCGGCCGGCCAGCTCTTGGTTGCCCGACACCGACGTGCCCGGACCGTTGAAACGAATGCCGCGCCCATTGGGCCCGCCCGACGTCTTGCTCGGCATGCCGTCGACGTGCGTCATGCCGGCCTCGATTACCGCCACGAGCTGCGAGGCGCCAAGCATCGGCGGGAAAGCCTTGGTCGCGGTGAGCTGGCCCTGCCAGACGTCGAACTCTCCCCAGCCCTGGAGTCTTTCGCCCGGCGCGAGCGCACCGAGCTGTCCGCAGGCCGCGAGCGTAGCGGCTCCCGCGATGCACGTAGGCGGCGCAGGGATGCCCTGCTCCGCGAGCGCGGCCGCCTCGAACGGCGTCAGCGCGGCGAACAGCACCTCGACGTCGTCGAACTGCAGGGGCGCGTCCTGGCGATAGGACACTTCGCCCTGGAGCGCGACACCCGTCGTGCCGAGCTGCGTGTTGAACGAGACGCCGTAGAGCGTGATGTCCTCCGGGTATTCCGTGAAGTAACGCGCCGTCTGCGCGTACTCGTGCGTGGCGAGCGCCGTCGCCTGGGAGGTGACGTTGCCGCCGGCGAGCGCCGTATTGGCCACGATCGTCGCGTACTGCTGGGCGGTCGCGATGTCGAGACCGTCGGCGTTGCCGCTGCAGTCGACGCCGCCGGGCGTCGAGCTCGCGCCCTGCGAGCGCGCGCTGCCGGCGCCCGCGCCGAGCGCCACCGCCGAGGCGAACGGCAGGCCGGACGCGAGGCCTAGGGCCGTCGCGCGCGCGGCGACCAGCGTTCCCATCGACTTGCAGACGCCGGCCTGCGAGCCGGCCTGTCCGCTGATGACGGGCAGCTTGCTGTGGTAGTTGACGAAGTAGAAGCCGAACTCGGTGCCCTGGGCGAAATCCGGCAGGAACCAGCGCAGCGACAGGCCGTACTGGCCGGAATCCGACGGCAGTGTCGTCGCGCCGCGCGGCACGCCCTGAAAGTTGTCGATGAAGGGCCCGCCGAGCGGCCGGAAATCCGTGCCCTGGTCCGAGAAGGCGCCAAAGCCGAGGAACACTTCCTCGCCGCCGCGCGGCACGAAGTCATTCGTGGAGAAATACGTGCCGACCGGCTCCGGCTGCGTGGGATCCCAGTCAAAGAGCGCGATGCCCTCCGCCGTCAGGTTGTCGGTGAGCCCGAAGGACACCTTCGCCATTTCCTGCGGCAGGTAGGCTTCGCGCAGCTCCGAGCCCGGCACGCGCAGCGCCGCGACGTCGAAATGGTTGATCGCGGCGTTGATGCCGCCCTGGATGAAGGTGCTCTCGCCCCAGTTCACGACCTGGTTGCCCGCGCGGACGTCGAGCTGGTGCCCCGCGAGGTCCCAGCGTCCGTAGACGAAGGCATCGAGCAGCCGCACGTACTTGCCCGCGAGGTCCTTCGCCTTGTCCGAGATCTCGGTGCGCGCGGTCTTGTGGTCCTCGACCATGTCGTCGTACAGCACCGAGCCGCGCACGAAGAGGCCGAAGTTGTCGCCGTGGTCGAGGCCGAGCTCCGCGACGATCTTGTACGCGCTCGAGACGCGGCCTTCCTTGTAATTGAGGTCGCCATCGTCGATGTTCGGCGAACGGCCCGTGCCGCCATCGGCCGTGCCGATCAGCTTCGGGTCGCGACCCTGCTGGCGCCATGACTGCCCGAACGACACCGTGGTGTCGAAGCTGCCGTTCCATCCGCCTGCGGCGAAGTCGATCGCCTGTGCGGCGCCCGGGGCGAGGATGGCGGCAACGATCGCGGGCAGCGGTCGGAAGAGCGTCTTGGTCATGTGGTTCCCCCGGGCCAGGACCAGCCGGAATTTCGAGCAAGGATATAACAGCGATTCCGCTTTGCAATGCAAAACGGCGGGCTCGATCAGCTGTGCGTGACCTGCAGGATGCTGTTTCGGATTTGCTCGGAGAGCACGACGCGCGCGTCCTCGGCGACCGCGAGCAGCGCCTCGTCGTACGTCAGCCGGCCATCGCCGTCCAGGAGGATCACGCCGCGCTGGCGCAGGAGGTCGATGTAGTCGCGGAACATCGCGCGGTCGAAGAATTCCGGCGCTGCGAGGCCGTACAGCATCGACATTCTCTGGGCCATCGCGACGCAGCGCTGCTCGAGCGCGTCGGGCGTCAGCGCGCCGTTGCCGGCACGCAGTAGCAGCGCGATCGCGAGGTAGTAACGCTCGACCGCCTGGATCGTCGCCTGTGCCAGCACCGAAAGGCGGACCGACTCCGCGCTTCCGGTCGTCGGGCGCCGCCAGATCGCGCCGTCCGCGTCGCGCGTGAGGAGCCCGAGCTGCGCGAGCGCGGCGAGCACGCCGTCCACGACGCCTGGGAGCTCCTCCTCGCGCCAGCGGAGATTCAGCTCCGCGCGAACGTAGGGATAGACCCTCCAGAGAAGGCGCTGGATGTCCTCGTGGCGCACGACCGGATTGTTGAGGAAGGCGCAGGCAACGAGCGAGGGCATCGCGAACAGGTGCAGCACGTTGTTGCGGTAGTAGGTCGCGAGCACCGCGTTGCGCTCGTCCATGCGCAGCACGTCGCCGAGCGGGTGCGCGCGCCGCTCGAGCATGCCCACGCCCTCCCCGACCTTGACGATCGAGGCGCCGTCTCCCGCCACGACGGACACGTCCGGCGAATAAGGGAATGCCTTCAGCAGGTCGATGTAGAGCTGAAGCTGCCGCTCGAGGTCCACCTCGAGCATCGCCTGCCGTGGCGCGGCGAGGAGCGCGACCGAGAGCAGGTTGACCGGCGCGACAGCCGCCGCCGCGTTGATGCGGCGCATGATCTCGCCCGCGACGGATTCGACCGCATCGCCGAACCAGGCGGGCCGCGAGTCCTCATCGTGCGGCCCCTGCCGCCAGTCCGGGTGCAGCTGGTCGAGCATGCTGTCGAGCAGGATGGGCTCCGCAAAGGAGACGTAAACCTTGCCGTGCTTGCGGCGCAGCTCCGGCAGCACGTCGACGAGGCCGCCGACAGTCTCCTTCTTCTTCGGCTTGCCCATGAGCTCGTCGATGTAGCTCTCGCCCTCGAGCAGCTGGTCGTAGCCGAAGTAAACCGGCACGTAGGCGACGGGGCGGCGCGTGTCGCGCAGGAAGCTGCGCACGGTCATCGCGAGCATGCCGGTCCGCGGCCGGAGCAGGCGCCCGGTGCGGCTTCGGCCGCCCTCGATGAAGAACTCGATCGGGTGGCCGCGGTTCATCATCACGTCGACGTACTTCATGAAGACGATCGGATACAGCCCCGAGCCGCGGAAGCTGCGGCGGATATAGAACGCGCCGCCCTTGCGCAGAAGCCGCCCGATCACGGGCAAGTTGAGGTTCACGCCGGCGGCGACGTACGGCACGGCGTATCCGCGCCGGTAGATGACGTACGAGAGCAGCAGGTAGTCGACGTGGCTGCGGTGGCAGGGCACGTAGACGATCTCGCAGGCCGGCGGGAGGCGGTCGAGGTACTCGGCATTCCGCACCTCGACGCCGTCGTACACGCGCGTGAGGATGCGGCTCAGGATGCGCTCCGCGACGCGCACGAAGGTGTGCGAGTAGTTCGCGGCGATCTCGAGCGCATGCCGGCGCGCGACGAGGAGCCCATCGCGGCGCGTCCGCTTCGTGTCGCGGATCTCCTGGCGCACCGCCTGGCGCACCGCGCGAGTCCGCAGGACCTGCGCGACGATCGCGCGCTGCCGCGAGAGGTCCGGGCCGAGGGTGTCGGTGCGCATGTGCCGGAACTCGGCGCGCATGTCGCGCAGCAGCCGGCGCGCGCCGCGCGTGCCGTCGGGCCCGGTGGCCGCGTAGCCTCGGATCGAGCGCGGCTCGCCGAAGCGGATCAGCGTGCTGCGGCCGTTGAACACGATCGAGAGCAGGCGCCGGAATGGCCCGACGAGAGCCCAGTTCTCGGAGAACATGAGGCCGAGGAAGGACTTCTCGCGCTGCGGCGCGCGTCCCCAGTAGACGGCGACCGGCACGACGTCGAGTTCGAGCGCGCCGTCGACGCCTGCCGCCGCGACCGCGCGCGCGAGCTCCGCCGGCATGCGGCGGTCCGCGCGGCGGCGCAGGACGCCGGCGCGCCGCTCGAGCGCGAGCGCGGAATGCGGCAGCTCGAGGTCGCGCACCTTGAGCCGCTTGCCGGGGCGCCGGAGCCCGCCGTCCATGCAGGCGATCTCGAGGGCGAGCAGATCGGAGGTGTTCCGTTCCTCCAGTACGTAGAGGAGCGGGCGCGCGCGTCCGTGCAGCCGCGACAGCGCGTCTTCGGGCACGACGGTCGGGCGCACGAACACGCGCATGACCCCGCGCAGCATCCAGAGTAGGGTTCGGTTCAAGGCTGCGCGCGCTCAGTTCGCGGGCGGATCTTCCTTCTTCGTGCCGCCCTCG
>DATJFN010000096.1:0-3274 GCA_035495635.1 Steroidobacteraceae bacterium
GCGATGCCATCGACAAGTATCGACCCATCTTTGCCTACGTAGCCGCGTCGTTCGTGCCCGTCAAATCCGGTTCCTAGAGTCCCCGGTGTCCCGCGAGTGAAACACTTCGACCGTACTCGAGCGTGACCGCACTACCTGCCTTCATCGGCCGCTACAAGGTCGTCAGCCGCATCGGTCAGGGCGGCATGGGTGTCCTGTTCCTCGCGTTCGATCCGATGCTCGAGCGGCAGGTCGCGATCAAGCTTCTCCGCGACGACAACGAAGAGTTGCGGCAGCGCTTCGCGCGTGAGGCGCGTTCGGTCGCGCGCCTCCGCCACCCTCACATCGTCACGATTTTCGACGTCGGAGAGCAGGATGGCAATCCGTTCATTGCCATGGAATACCTGCACGGCCAGACGCTGGCAGAGGTGATCCGGGGCGCGGCACCCATCGACGTTCCGAAGAAGCTGCAGTTGATCGACGAGCTGTGCGACGGGCTCGGCTACGCGCACAAGGCAGGGATCGTCCACCGGGACGTCAAGCCCGCCAACGTCATGATCGACCAGGACGGCGTCGTCAAGGTCCTCGACTTCGGGATTGCCCGCATCGCCGAGTCGGGCATGACGCAAGCGGGCATGCTCATCGGCACGCTCAACTACATGTCCCCCGAGCAGGTGGCCGGCCAGGTGGTCGACGGGCGCAGCGATATCTTTGCCGTCGGCGCGGTCCTCTACGAGTTGCTCGCCTACACCCAGGCATTTCCGGGCGGACTGCATAGCGGCATCCTGAACAAGATTCTTCACGTTCAGCCGCAGCCACTTCAGGAAGTCTGCCTCGGCCTGGATGCTGAAGTGATCGGCATCGTCAATTGCGCGATGCAGAAGGATCCCGCCAACCGGTATCAGGACCTGCAGGCGATGCGCAGGGATCTGCAGCGGGTCCGCCATCGACTGGAGCAGGAACTTTCCGGGACGGTGATCGTGACGGCGGAGGACGCGCGCGAAACGGCAGAGATCGTGCTGCCGGTTCCGACTCCGCGCTTGCCGCTCACGCCACGCGCGGTGAGCGATCGCGACGGGCTCGCCAGACGCCGCGCGACGCAGATTGCCGCGCACATGGAAGAGGCGCGGCGCGCGCTGCAGAGCGGCGATTTCGACGGCGCGGTCGTCGCCGCCGAGCAGGCCCTGTTGCTCAATGCCGAAGAGCCGGACGCGCTGCGTATCCTGGAACAGGTCCGACAAGCCGTCGACGAGCGCCAGGCGAAAGAGTGGCTCGCGCGTGCCGCCGACTTGCTGCATCAGGGACAGCACACCGAGGCGCGCGGGTATGCCGATCAGGCACTTGGGCTGATCCCCGGCTCCGCGGAAGCGTTGGCCCTCCGTAGCGCGATCGAAGAATCGCTCACCCGGCGCAACGAGGCCCGACAGCGCCTCGACGCAGCTCACGCCGCCCTGGCGCGGGCCAGGGACCTGTTCGATCGCCAGGCGTTCGAGCAGGCCGCTCGGGCGGCCGAGGCCGCGCTTGCGCTCTCGCCCGATCTGACGGGCGCCGCCGCTCTGCGCACTCGTGCACTCGATACGCTGGAACGCCAGCGACAGGATGACCAGCAACGTCGAGTGGCCGACCTGCTGGCGCTAGCACAGGCGCTGTCCGGCAAAGAACGATTCGACGAGGCCATCGCGGTGCTCGAGAGCTGTGGTCTCGACGACGAACCCATCGTCACTACGCTCGCCGACCTGCGGTCGCGCCGGGCGCAGCGGGCGGCGCGTCTCGAGGAGGAGCAGCGGGAACGCGAGGGGCGCGATCGCGAGGTTGCCGGCGCCATTGCCCGCGCCAATGCCGAGACGTCGCACGAGGCCGCGTTGGCCGTGCTGCAGCGGGCACTCGAAATCGACAGCACGCGGCGCGACGTGAGCGAGATGATCGAATCGCGCCGGGCCGCCTTGACCGCCGAACGCGACGAGGCCAAGCGGGCCGCGCAACGTCAGGAGCGAATCGCCGCTGCGCTCGCGACGGCGAAGACGGCGCCGACCCACGACGCAGCGATTGCGGTCCTTCGCGAAGCTGTCGCGATCGACCCGAATCATCTCGACGCGAGGCAAGCACTGGCCGAACGCGTCGAGGCGCGGGAGCGGGAACTCGAAGCAGCGGCGCAGCGGGCCGCCGAGGAACAGGCGCGACAGGCGCGAGAGCGTGAGGAAAGGGCGGCCGCGGCACTCGCCGAAGCGGCGGCCACGCCGGCCCACGACGCAGCCGTTGCCATTCTCCAGCGCGCCTGCACGGTCGATCCCGAGCATGACGGCCTCCGTGAGGCGCTCGACGCGCGACGGCAGGCGCTGGCGCTCGAACAGGAACAGCACCGACGCGCCCGGGAGCGGGCCGAGCGGATCGCCGCGGCCATCGCCAGTGCGGCAGGCACTGCAAGCCACGACAAGGCGATTGCGGCGTTACGCGAAGCGCTCGCCCTCGACCCGTCAAACGCGGAGGTTCGTTCTCTTCTCGAATCGCGCGAGACGGCTCTCGAACAGCAACGCGCACAGGAACGACGCGAGGCCGAGCAGAAGGCTAAAGTCGCGGCCGCCATCAAGCAGGCAAAGGGAGCCAAGTCGCACGACGCGGCTATTGCGCTGCTGACCGAGGCGCTGACCATCGACGGGTCGAATCGCGAGGCGCGCACCCTGCTCGAGTCCCGTCAGCGCGCGCTGGACGCCGAGCGCGCCGAGGCCCAGCGCGCTCAAGAGCTCGAGGCGGCGCGCAAGTCGATCGCCGCGATGATCGCAGCCAGGGACCTGGACGGCGCCGAGGCCGGGTTGGGTGAAGCGGAGCGGCGGCACGGTGCAAGAGCGTTCAAGGCGCTCCGGCGGGAATTGCGCGACGCCCGCCAGGCCGGCACTGCGGCCTCCGACCAGCCGCCCGGGCGCCCCGTTGCACGCGGCAGGGCATTCTCTCCTGCGGGAATCGTTGCTGTCGCGGCGGTGGCGCTGGTGCTTGTTGGCGGGGGCTACTTCCTCACGCACAGAACCGCTCCCGCCGTACCGACGACGCAGGAAGGGAAGTCGCCTTCACCGGTGCCGTCGGCGCCAGCGGCGTCGGCGTCCCCTGTCGAGACAGTTCCGGCGCAACCGGCAGGGCGCGGCGCCGCGGCGACATCAGAACCAGCCTCCGACGCGCCAGCCGCAACCGCGCCACCTGCGGCCGCGCCACCCGACCCGTCGGCCGCGCTGGAACGGAAGTCGAACGCGTCGGTTCAGGTGGCCAGGCAGCATCTGGCGCGAAAGGACGTCCGCCAGGCGTG
>DATJFN010000097.1:0-6836 GCA_035495635.1 Steroidobacteraceae bacterium
GATGAGCCGCAGCGACTCGACCACGATGCCGTGCGAGAGCGCCTTGCACATGTCGTAGATGGTGAGCGCCGCGACGGCGGCGCCCGTCAGCGCCTCCATCTCGACGCCGGTCCGGTGATGCACGGCGGCCGTACAGCGCACTGCGATCGAGTCATCGCCTACCGGCTCGATCGCGATGTCGCAGCGCTCGAGGCCGAGCGGATGGCAAAAGGGAATCAGCTCGTGCGTGCGCTTGGCGGCCAGCGTCCCCGCGACGATGGCCGTGTGGAATACGGGCCCCTTCGCGGTCGCGAAGCCCTGCGACTCGAGTGCCGCGAATGCGTCGGCCGGGAAGCGAACCCGCGCCTCGGCGCGCGCAACGCGCAGGCCCGGAAGCTTTGCGGTCACATCCACCATCGCCGGTGCGCCGTCCGGGGCGACGTGCGAGAGTTTTTTCGCGTCATCCGCCAATGTAGTACATCTCGATCTTGCGCGGTTTCGCCGCCTCCGCGGTCGTCGCGCGCAGCTCGCTGTAGCGGTCCTCGCGACGCCGCCAGGTCGCCAGGATCAGCGCGCGCAGCTCCGCATCCTCCGCGCCGGCGCGGAGCCTCGCGCGGAAGTCGGTGCCCGCTGCCGCAAAGAGGCAGGTGTAGAAGACGCCGTCGGAGGAAAGGCGGGCGCGCGTGCAGCCGCCGCAGAATGGCTGCGTCACCGAGGAGATGAAGCCGATCTCACCCGCGCCATCCGCATAGGCATAGCGCTCGGCGACTTCGCCGGGCTGCGTGGGCGCGAGCGTCTGAAGCGGCCATTCGGCTGCGATTGCGTCCCGGAGCTTCCGCGACGGCACGACGAGCTCGCGCCGCCAGTCGTTGCGGTTGCCGACGTCCATGTATTCGATGAAGCGCACGACGACGCCCGTCCCGCGGAAGTGCCGGGCCAGTGCGAGCGCCTCGCCGTCGTTGACGCCGCGCTGCACGACCGCGTTGACCTTCACCGGCGCGAGGCCGGCTTCGAGCGCCGCCCGGATGCCGTCCAGCACGCGCTCGAGCCCGTCGAAGCCGCCGCTCATCCGGCGGAAAGTCGCCGGGTCGATCGAGTCGAGGCTCACGGTCACGCGCGAGAGGCCCTGGGCCCGCAATTCGGCGGCGTGTTGTGCGAGCAGGACGCCGTTGGTGGTGAGCGCGAGGTCCGCAATACCCTCGATCGAGGACAGCTCGCCCACCAAGTCCGCGATGCCAGTCCTGAGGAGCGGCTCGCCGCCGGTCAGCCGGATCTTGTGCACGCCCTCGGCGGCGAAGAGCCGCGCGAGTCGCGCGATCTCCTCGAACGAGAGACGCTCGCCCGCCGGCAGGAACCGGTAGCCCTCGCCGTAGGTTTCCCGTGGCATGCAGTACGGACAGCGAAAGTTGCAGCGGTCCATGACTGAAATGCGGAGGTCGAGCAGCGGGCGGCCGCGCAGGTCCGCCACCGCGCCCGGCGCGCCGATCGCCACCAGCTTTGCATTCGGTCGTTCGGTCATGTCCTACCAGCGGTGGAAGGGAACCACGAGCCCTGCCGGGTGAGTCGCCGGCCCGCGCGGCAACTCCACGAACCCGTCGGTGCCGGCGAGCGCGATGAAATCGCCGGAGCCGTCCGTCGGACGCGGCTCGGCGATGGCCCGGCCATCCCGATCGTAACCGAGCGTCACCGGCAGAAAACAGGTCAACGCCTTCGCGAAGACGTAGGGCCTTGCCAGGGCGACCTGCGGGATCGCACGGCTATCCGCACCGACCAGGCGTGCGAGGGCAGGGACGACATAACGCGCCAGGCACACGAGCACCGAAACGGGATTGCCGGGCAGGGCGAAGACGGCAGCGCCTCCGTCAACCGCGCCGAACCACATGGGCCGTCCCGGCCGCTGCGCGATGCCGTGAAAACGTTCGCGCACGCCGAGCGAAGCGAGGACGCGGGGCACGTGGTCGAAGCGGCCCGCCGAGACGCCGCCGGAGAGTACCAGCACGTCGTGGCGCTCGAGCGCGGCGCCGAGCACCGTCGCAAGCGTCTCCTCGCGATCCGGCAGCTGCAGGTTGGCGTCCGGCGGAAAGCCCGCCAATGTCAGCGCCGCGGCGATGCCGTAGGCGTTAGACCGTCGCACTTGGTGGCCCTCGATCGGCTGTCCCGGCTCGACGAGCTCGTCGCCGGTCGTGATGACCGCGATGCGAGGTGCACGGGAAACGGAAAGCCGGGCCTGGCCCGACGACGCCGCGACAGCGAGCTCGGGCGCACCGAGCCGCGTGCCCGGCTCGAGCAGGCGATCGCCGGCGCGCGCGTCGGCGGCCCGGCGGTGGACGTGGCGCCAGGGCTCGGGCCGGCACGTGGCGTCGAGCTCCGCGTGGCCGTCATTGACGCGCAACTGCTCGACCGGCACGACCGTGTCGCAGCCGAGGGGCAGTATCGCGCCGGTCATCACTTCGAAGCAGTCGCCGTCGGACGTGAGCGAGAGTGCCGGGCTGCCCGCCGCCTGGATGCCGGCCACCCGGAATCGGCGGCGCGCCGCCGGGCCGGCATGGAACGCGATGCCGTCCATCGCCACGCGGTCGAACGGCGGCGCATCACGCTCCGCGAACAGGGCGCTGCGAAGAATGCGGCCGGCGCAGGACGCGAGAGGGGCTTGTTCGGGCGACACCGGCGCGATGGCGGCGGCGATAGCCGCATCGGCCTCGGCGGGCGTCAGCACGGGGACCCCGCCGGCGTCAGTTCTGCTTGTCGCGGGCCTTGAATATCCGAAGCTGCTCATTGAATCGGTCTGCGATCGCCTGGACCTCGTCCACGGCGGCGTTGTTCTTCTTCGCCTGCATGGCTCGCAGCTCCGTCAGCCGGTTCTCGTCGTACTGTCCGCTCTTCTCGAAGGTCGTCATCTCGAGGTCGAGGCATGAGTTATAGGCGTTGATGTCTTCGTTGAACTGCTTCACCGTCTTCTGGGCGGCGACCATCTCCTCGTACGTCGCCGTGGCGCCGTCGGGCAGCGCCGCGGGCGCGCGCGGATAGATGCAGGTCGCATGGGCCGCTCCGGAGGCGGCGAGTGCGAGCAAGGCAAGCGTCAGACGGGTCATTGCGGCGGTCTCCCCCTGCAAACTGGTGAACTTGGGACAGCGCGAGGCTGCCCGGGTTCGCAGGGCTTTGGATTCTAGCGCAGCCTCCGGCGGGGCGGGCCGCCGGCGCGCCCGCCACGGCCCGCGGCCCGGGGTAAACTGTCGAAAAATCGCCTGCCGGTGCGCTGACGCCGGCCCGCCGCCTCAGGACACATCGATGCCGGATTGGAAATCCGTACTGCGCACGGTCTTCGTCTCGCGCGCGCTCGACGCGCTCGAGGAAACGCGGCTCGTGCCCGAGCGCAAGGTGCTCTACCAGTTCTGCGCGCGCGGGCACGACGTCACGCAGGCGCTGATCGGGGAACGCCTCACGGGCCGGCAGGACGCCGTCGCCCCTTACTATCGCTCGCGCCCGCTGGCACTCGCGCTCGGCCTGTCCGCGGAGGAAGCGTTGGCATCGACGATGATGCGCGCCGAGGGCATGTCCGGAGGCCGCGACATCGGCGTTGTGATCAACCGGCCGAACCGGAGCGGCCCCTCCCTGCTGCCGGCCTGCGGCGGCGTCGGGGCGCAGTTCACGCCCGCTACCGGCTGGGCGCAGGCGCTCGTTTACCGCCAGCGCGTGCTCCGCGACGCTGCGGCCGCGGGAAGCATCGCCGTGGCGCATGGCGGAGAAGCCTCGACCTCCACCAACGGCTTCTGGGCGTCGCTCAATATTGCGACGACCCTGCGGCTGCCCTTGCTCTATTTCATCGAGGATAACGGCTACGGAATCTCCGTCCCCGCGTCGCGGCAAACGCCCGGTGGCGACATCGCGGCGAACCTCGCCGCGTTCCGCGACCTACGGATCCTGACGGGCGACGGCTCGGACCCCTTTGCGGCTTCGGCGCTCATCGACGAGGCCGTATCGGCGGTCCGCGGCGGCGATGGGCCCGTGTTCCTCCGCCTGCGCGTGCCGCGCCTGTCGGGGCACTCCGGCCAGGACACGCAGGCCTACAAGAGCGCCGAAGAGATTGCCGATGAGCGCGCGCGCGACCCGCTGCTCTCGCTCCGGAGAAACCTCGTGCCCGGCGAGCTGGCGGAGGACGCCTGGCAGGCGCTCGAGGCCGAAGCCGGGTCGATCGTCGAGGCCGCGCTGCGCCGCATCGAGGCGCGGCCTCCGCTTTCGACCGACGGCGTCGCGCGCTACGTGTTCACCGAGCGCGCTGCCGACGGCAGCCCCGTGCTGCAGGCCCAGGGCGGACAGTGGCTCGACGGCGCGACGCTGCCCGCGGGCGCGCCGGTTCCGCGCCCCGAAGGTGCGCGCATCAACATGCTGACGGCAATCCGGCGCACGCTCGAGCACGAGCTCGCGACCAACCCGCGCCTGCTGGTCTTCGGTGAGGATGTCGGCCGGAAGGGCGGCGTGCACGCCGCGACACTCGGGCTGCAGGAGCGCTTCGGCGAGGACCGCGTGTTCGACACCAGCCTTTCCGAGGAAGGCATCATCGGCCGCGCCGTCGGCATGTCGCTGGCTGGACTCATGCCCGTGCCAGAGATCCAGTTCCGCAAGTACGCCGAGCCCGCGGCCGAGCAGCTGCACGATTGCGGCACGATGCGCTGGCGCACGATGAACCGCTTCGCAGCGCCGATGGTCGTGCGCATGCCGGGCGGCTTCTTCAAGTGCGGCGATCCCTGGCACAGCCAGTGCAACGAAGTGCAGTTCGTCCATGCGATCGGCTGGCAGGTCGCGATGCCCTCGAACGCCTGGGATGCCGTGGGACTCCTCCGGACGGCATTGCGGGGCAACGATCCCGTCATCTTTTTCGAGCACCGATTTCTGCTCGACGGAGCGGCCGCGCGACGTCCGTGGCCCGGCGATGACTTCGCGCTTCCGTTCGGCGTCGCCAACCGGTTGCGAGAGGGCGCCGAGCTCACGGTCGTGAGCTGGGGCGCGATGGTCGAGCGCTGCGAGCAGGCGGCCGCGGAATCCGCCGTCGACGTCGAGCTCCTCGACCTCCGGACTCTCGCGCCCTGGGACCGTGACGCGGTCCTTCAGTCGGTCGCGAAGACCCGGCGCTGCCTCATCGTGCACGAGGATACGATCACGGCGGGGTTCGGCGCCGAAATTGCGGCGCAGCTCGCCGAACGGGCGTTCTTCGATCTCGACGCGCCTGTCGAGCGCCTGGCGATGCCGGACGTGCCGAGCCCGCACAGCCCGCTTCTTCTCGATGCGGTCGTCCCGGGCGTTCCTGATATCGTCGCGGCGATCCGCCGCATCGCGAGTGCATGAGCCATGAGCGACCTGATCGACGTCGTGCTGCCCGAGGACCAGGTCGAAGGATCGCGCTCGCAGGTGCAGCGCTGGCTGAAGGCCGCGGGCGAAAGCGTGAAGCGGCACGAGCCGCTCATCGAGATCGAGACCGATAAGGTCACGGTCGAGGTGGCAGCGCCGGCCGACGGCGTTCTCGCCGAGATCGTTGCGGCCGAAGGCACGGACGTCGCGCCCGGCGCCGTGCTCGGCCGGCTGCGGGCCAGCTCAGCCGGAGTCACGACCGCTCCCGCACCGCCGCCGAAGCCGGCCGCTCCCGCGCCGACGGGTGTCGCGAGCGCTGCAATGCCGGGCGGTGGCGGACGCCTGAGCCCGGCGGTGCGCCGCCTGCTCACCGAACGCGGCTTGCGCGCGGAAGACGTCGCCGGCAGCGGCGAGGGTGGGCGCATCACGGTCGAGGACGTGCTCGCGGCCAAGCCGCAGGACGCAGCGGCGGCGGGTGTCCGCGCCGCCGCAGCGCCGGGCGAGGAGGGAGTGCGCCCCATTCCCCACACGCCGATGCGCCGGCGCATCGCGGCGCACATGGTCGAGAGCCTGCTTCGCACCGCACCGCATGTCACGACCGTGTTCCAGGCGGACATGACCGCGGTTCTCGCCGACCGCGCGAGGCGCAAGGCCGAGTTCGAGCGTCGCGGCGAATCGCTGACGCTGACCGCGTATTTCATCGCCGCCTGCGTCGATGCCATCCGCGCCGTCCCGGAAGCGAATGCTCGCTGGACAGCCGACGCGATCCTGGTGCACGAGAGGATCGACATCGGAGTCGGAACGGCATTGCCTGGCCGCGGCCTCGTCGTGCCCGTCATCCGCGACTGCGGCCGCCTCGACCTTGCAGGGATCGCGACGGCACTCGGGGCGCTCGTGCAGAAGGCGCGCGACGATGCGCTCGCTCCCGCCGACCTGCAGGGCGGAACGTTCACGATCTCGAATCACGGCGTGAGCGGCAGCCTCGTGGCCGCTCCCATCGTCATCAACCAGCCACAGTCCGCGATCCTCGGTATCGGCAAGCTCGAGAAGCGAGCCGTCGTCGTGAGCGAAGACGGCGAGGACCAGGTTGTGATCCGTCCCTGCAGCTACGTGACGCTCACGATCGACCACCGCGTACTGGACGGGCACCAGGCCAACCACTTCATGCAAACGCTCGTCAACCGGCTCGAGGCCTGGAGCTAGGGTCGGCGCGACCCCATCCTCTGCCGTGCCAAAGGCCGTCCCGGTGTGTCAAAGTGGACGGTCCGCGTGCGCGCTCCGTGGAGGCTCGGCGTGTATACACAAGGCCTTGATTCTCTTGGCAAAGATTGCCTTCGCGATGAGGTGCGGGACGGCGCAGCCCTGGAAAAGCGCTTCCAGGCACGCGTGGACGCCGAGGAGAAGATCGAGCCCAAGGACTGGATGCCCGAGGCGTATCGTCGCACGCTCGTCCGACAGATCTCGCAGCATGCGCATTCCGAGATCGTCGGCATGCTGCCCGAGGGCAACTG
>DATJFN010000098.1:0-2429 GCA_035495635.1 Steroidobacteraceae bacterium
AAGGCGGTGCGCATCGTGATGATTAGCGTCGACGGGGAGCGCGATTCCCCGGCTGCGATGAAAGCCTACCTCGAGCCGCTGTCACGGGACTTCATCGGGCTGACGGGCGACCCGAAAGCCACGGCGAAAATTGCCGCCGGCTTCGCCGCGGTCTTCTTCAAGGAGCCGGCCGGCAAGGACGGTAGCTACAACGTCATGCATTCGACCCAGGTCTTCGCCGTCGACAAGTCCGGCAGGCTCCGCGCGTCGTTCGCCGACGCCTCGATCGAGGACATGGCCACAATCACGAAGCTGCTCCTCGACGAGCCCGCCTGACGCGCGGACCAGAGTCAGAGTCAGTCCTCCTCTTCCGCTTCGCCTGCCCGCCGTCTCGCGCTGAACCCTGCGCGGAAGGCGGCGAACCGGCCGTCGGCGATCGCATCGCGCATGCGCGCCATCAGGTCCAGGTAGAAATGCAGGTTATGCAGCGTCGCGAGGCGCGGACCCAGCATCTCGCCGCAGCGGTCCAGGTGTCGCAGGTAAGCGCGCGAGTAATGGCGGCAGGTATAGCACCCGCATTCCGGGTCGACCGGCCCGGTATCGGCGGCATAGCGGGCATTCCGGATGTTCATCACGCCGGTGGACACGAACAGGTGCCCATTCCGCGCGTGGCGCGTCGGGATGACGCAATCGAAGAGGTCGACGCCCTCGGCGACCGCTTCGACCAGGTCCTCGGGCCGGCCGACGCCCATGAGGTAGCGGGGCTTGGCGACGGGCATCGCGGGCATGAGCGCCGCGAGCATGCGCGCCCGTTCCTCGGCCGGCTCGCCGACGGACAGTCCCCCGATCGCGAGCCCGGCGAAAACCTGCCGCTCGAGGCCTTCGAGCGACGCGAGCCGCAGTGATTCGTAGAGGCCACCCTGGATGATGCCGAAAAGTGCGCCGTCGCCCGGCGCGTCGTTCCACGCGCGCTGGCTCCGCTCCGACCAGCGCAGCGAGAGCTCCATCGATGCGCGCGCCGCCTTCTCCGTCGCCGGGTAAGGCGTGCACTCGTCGAACACCATGGCGATGTCCGAGCCGAGCGCGCGCTGGACCTGCATCGCCCGCTCCGGGTCGAGGAAGACCTCCGCACCGTCGACCGGAGAACGAAAACGCACGCCCTCCTCCGAGAGCTTGCGCATTGCTGCGAGGCTGAAGACCTGGTAGCCGCCGGAATCCGTCAGGATCGGGCGGCGCCAGTTCATCAGGCCGTGCAGGCCACCGTGGGCGCGCACGACTTCCGCGCCCGGCCGCAGCAGCAGATGAAACGTGTTCGCGAGGATCATCTCGGCGCCGCAGGCGACGAGCTCCTCCGGCGTCACGCCCTTCACCGTGCCGTACGTGCCGACGGGCATGAAGGCCGGCGTCTCGACCGCGCCGCGCGCGAACGAGAGACGGGCGCGCCGCGCCGGCCCGTCGCGGGCAAGCAGCTCGAACTTCATGCGGCGCTTTCTCGCGGCTCGAGCGCGGACGGGTCCGGCGTCACGAACATGGCGTCCCCGTAGCTGAAGAAGCGGTAGCGTTCGGCGATCGCGTGATGATACGCGGCGAGCACGCGCTCGCGCCCGGCGAAGGCCGCGACGAGCACGAGGAGCGTGGACTCCGGCAGGTGGAAATTGGTGAGGAGCGCATCCACGACGCGGAATCGATAGCCCGGGCGGATGAAGAGCATCGACTCGCCCTCGAGCGGCGCGAGGCGCCCGCCGGCGGCCGCCGACTCGAGCGCCCGCACGACCGACGTGCCGACCGCGATCACGCGCCCGCCGCCCCGCCGAGCCTTCGCGATCGCTGCCACGGCGGCTTCCGGTACCCGGATGCGCTCGGCATGCATGCGGTGCGCCTCGACGTCGTCGGCGCGAAGCGGCATGAAGGTGCCGGCGCCCACGTGCAGCGTGATGCGCGCAATCCCGATCCCCTCGCGCGTGAGCCCATCGAGCGCTGCGCGGTCGAAGTGCAGTCCGGCCGTCGGCGCCGCGACCGCGCCAGGCTCGTCGGCGTAGACGGTCTGGTAGCGCTCGCGGTCGGCGTCGTCGGGCGTGCGCGCGACGTAGGGCGGGAGCGGCACACTGCCGTGCGCTTCGAAGTAAGGCAGCGCATCGCGGTCGAGCTCGAGCTCGTGCAGGTCACCGTGGCGCGCGACCGCGACCGCAACGGCGCCACCCGGCAGCGCGATGCGCGTCCCGGGCTTCAGGCCTTTACTCGATCGCGCCTGTGCGAGGATGCGCGCGCCACCGAGAATGCGCTCGAGCAGGATCTCGCAGGCGCCTCCGCTCGCCTTGCGTCCTTCGAGCCGCGCCGGCAGGACGCGCGTGTCGTTCAGCACCAGCACGTCGCCCGGCCGCAGCAGCGAGGCGAGTTCGCGAAAGGCAAGGTCGCGGAACGCGCCCGTCACGCCGTCGAGCGCGAGCAGG
>DATJFN010000099.1:0-8422 GCA_035495635.1 Steroidobacteraceae bacterium
CCTTTGGCGAAAGGGCATCGCGTCAGAACTGTCGCGGGGCCAAAGGTGACAGTCCCCAAAAGAAAGGCCCGCCGAAGCGGGCCTTTCGTCGACAACGAACGGTTGCTTACCAGCGACCGCCGCCACCGCCGCCGCCACCGCCGGAGCGGAAGCCACCGCCACCGCCCGGACGCATGCCGCCGCCGCCCGGACGCGGGCCGCGCGGACGATCCTGCGCTTCATTGACGCGCAGCTGACGGCCACCCATCGAGAAGCCGTTCAGGGCCTCGATGGCCTTCGTCGCTTCCGCCTGGGGCATCTCCACGAAGCCGAAGCCGCGCGGACGGCCGGTCTCACGATCCGCAGGCAGCGCGACGGATTCGACCGCACCGTGCTGCGCGAACAGGTCGCGCACCTGGGCCTCGGTCGCCGAGAAAGGCAGGTTTCCAACATAGATCTTCATGACTCAAGTCTCTCGCTATTTCGGACAAACACGGCCGCCCGCGGCCCTCTCACGAGGGTCGGCGACGGCCTTTCACTACGGCAGGAAACACGGTCGGGATCGTCTGGGCGGGCAAGTAGCTCGGCAGGGCGAATCTTCGATCAGCGGGTCCTGTCACCTTGACCGTGCCACGGGGGTACGGCCGGCGCGGAGAATAGCATGGGGGCGGGGCGGCTTCTATTTCGAGTAGTTAACAGTTAGGGCAAATATTCCTCCGCCGGAGGGGACAGTCCCCTTTGGCGATAAGGACTTAGGCGCACGCCGCATTGAGGAGGGGACAGTCCCCGTCAGTCGAGCCGCTTGCGGAAGCGCAGTATGGCGGCGGACATCATGACGGCAGTGAATGCGAGCAGCGCGACCACGTTCGGCCAGAGCTCGAGGAGGCTCGCGCCGCGCAGCATGATCCCGCGGATGAGCCGCACGAAATGCGTGAGCGGCAGGATCTCCGCCACCCACTGCACGACCCGCGGCATGCCCGCGAAAGGGAACATGAATCCCGACAGCAGGATGGACGGCAGGAATACGAAGAACGTCATCTGCATCGCCTGGAACTGCGTCTGCGCCCGCGTCGAGATCAGGAGCCCGAGCGTCAGGTTCGCGAGCACGAGCAGCACGGCGGCGACGTAGACGTCGAGCACGGAGCCGCGGATCGGTACGTTGAACAGCAGGAGCCCCACGAGCAGCACCACCGTCGTCTGCAGCAGCCCGATCGCGGCGTAGGGCAGCACCTTCCCGACCATCAGCTCGCTCACGCTGACGGGCGTCGCGATCAGGAGCTCCATGTTGCCGCGCTCGCGCTCGCGCACGATCGCGACGCCGGTGAACAGCACCATCGTCATGGTCAGGATCACGCCGATCAGGCCCGGCACGATGTTGACTTCGGAGCGGCGCTCCGGGTTGTAGAAGCTGACGACGCTGATCTGGTCGGGCGTCACTTCGCGCAGGCCCGTCACGCTCGCGAGCGAGCGCCCGTAGTCGAGCGGCATCCGGGCGAGCTGGATGGCCGCGCTCTGCACGACAGTGTCGCTGCCGTCGACCAGCACCTGCACGGCCTCGCGCCCCTCGGCGCGGCGCCGCTCGAAATCGGGTGGCACGACGACGCCGACGCTGATCTCGCCGCGGCGCAGCTCGTCCATCAGCTGCTGCGGAGTCGCCGCGGCCACCACCGGCTTGATCACGCCGGTCGCGGCCATGTCCATCACGACGGCACGCGAGCCCGCGGTCCCGGCCTGGTCCGCGATGCCGGCGTCGAGGCCGCGCAGGTTGAGGTTGATCGCGTAGCCGAACAGCACCAGCTGCATCACGGGAATGCCGATGATCATCGCGAGCGTGACGCGATCGCGCCGCAGCTGGCGCAGCTCCTTGACCATCACCGCGCTCAGGCGCCTCGCGTTCACGCGGCAGGCCGGTCCGCCGTGCGCCCGCGGTCGGCGCCGGTCGTCGCCACGAAGACGTCCTCGAGGTTCGCGGGTACCGTAACGGCTTCGGACTGCAGGCCAGCCGTGCGCAGGGACGCCTGGATCCGCGCAGCGACGTCCTCCCCGGGCTCGGCGAGCACGCGCAGGTTGTTGCCGATCTGCGCGACGCTGATTACGCCCGGCTGGCCGGCCAGCATGCGATGGGCCTTGCGGGCGTCTGGCGTCACCACTTCGACGATGCGGCCCTCGAGCGCGCCGGTCAGCTGCGCAGGGCTTCCGTCGGCCACCAGTCGCCCCCGATTGAGGATTGCAAGCCGGTGGCAGCGCTCGGCCTCGTCCATGAGGTGCGTTGAGACGAGGATCGTCGCGCCTGCGTCCGCGAGCTCGAACAGTTTCTCCCAGAAGTCGCGTCGCGACTCGGGATCCACGGCGCTCGTCGGCTCGTCCAGGAACAGCAGCTCCGGCTCGTGGATGACCGCGCCCGCGAGGGCGAGCCGCTGCTTCTGCCCACCGCTCATCGTGCCCGCGAGCTGCCGCTCGCGGTCGGCGAAATCGTACTGCGCGATGAGCTCGTCCACGCGACGCTTCGTGCGGTCCTTCGGGATGTCCTGCGCGGCGGCCAGGAACTCGAGGTTCTCGCGCACCGAAAGGTCCTCGAACAGCGAGAACCGCTGCGTCATGTAGCCGATGCGGCGCCGCAGCGCCTCCGCCTCGCGAGGAACGTCGAGCCCGAGCACGGAGATATCCCCGGAAGTCGGCGTCATCAGCCCGCAGAGCATCCGGATCGTCGTCGACTTGCCCGAGCCGTTCGGCCCGAGGAAGCCGTACACGTGCGAAGCGGGAACCGTCAGGTCGACGTGGTCGACCGCGACCAGCGCGTTGAACCGCTTGGTCAGCCCGCGCGCGCGGATCGCGGGCTCATCGGGCGGCATTGAATTCGACCCGCGCCGGCAGGCCCGCGGGCAGGTCTGCGGCCTGCGTGTCGAGGGAGATTTCAGCGAGGTAGCTGAGGCGCGCCGCATCCTCTCCCGTCAGCGCGTAGTACGGCGTGAACACGGGCTCACTGCGTATCATGCGCACGCGGCCCGGCAGGGCGTCCTTGCGTCCGGCGACGAAGACGCGCGCTTCGTCGCCGACCTGGACCCCGGCCCGCAACGGCTGCGGGACGTAGATGCGCGCATACGGCGATGCGCCGACCAGCATCACGACCAGCGGCGAGCCGACCGGCGCCTGGTCTCCGAGCCGGTACGGCAGGCTGTCGATGCGCCCGTCGCGCGGGGCGACCACGTCGAGCTTCCCGAGCAACGCCCGCTGCGCCACCTCGTTCGCCTCCGCGCCCTGCAGCGCTGCGGCGCCTTGCGCGACCTGCTCGCGGCGCGTGCCATGCAGCAACTCGTCCAGCGCCGCCTGCGCCAGCTGCACCCGCGCATTCGCGCTGCTCGAGGCGGCCTGCGCACGATCGACCTCGACGGCCGACACCAGCTGGCGCCCAGCGAGCTCGCGGACCCGTGTGTAATACGCGTTGGCGTCGCGCGCGTCGGCCTGGGCCGCCGCCAGGCTGGCGCGCGCCTGGCTCACCTGCTCCCTGCGCGCGCCGGCCTCGAGCTCGGCGAGCGCCTCGCGCTGCCGCTGCGCGTTCGCAGCGGCTGCCTGCGTCTCGGCCTCGACGCGCGTGCGCTCGAGAGCGAGCAGCAGCGTGCCCGCCTTCACCTGCTCGCCCTCGTGCACATGGATCGCGACGATCTTTTCCGCCGCCGGCGCGGGCACGGTGATTCGGTCGTACTCGAGCGTGCCGAGCGCCTCCGGCGCCTTCGCGGCGCAACCCGCGAGCCAGAGTGCCGACAGCGCAACCGCGATTGCACGCCCCATGACGGCCCTCCCCTTCACCTGCCCGGTCGCGCCTATTTTCCACGATTACCCGGGCCGCGGCGCGGCGCTCGCCCGGCACCGCGCGTTCCCGGATAATGCCGGCATGACGCAGACCCGATTGCGGCTTGCGGCCACGGCGCTGCTCGCCGGCCTGGCGGTCGCGCTGCCCGCTTCCGCCGACGACGGAGACCCCCCGATGATCTCGATCGCCATCCATGGCGGCGCAGGCGTAATCAGCCGCGCCACGATGACCGCCGAGAACGAGCGCGCCTACCGCGCAGACCTCGCGCGCGCGCTTGACGCCGGATACGGCGTGCTCGAGAAGGGCGGCACGAGCCTCGACGCGGTGGTCGCGGCCGTCAAGATCCTCGAGGACTCCCCGCTCTTCAACGCCGGCAAGGGCGCGGTATTCAACCACGAGGGCATCAACGAGCTCGACGCCTCGATCATGGACGGCGCGACCGAGCGCGCCGGCGCGGTCGCGGGCGTGCGGCACGTGAAGAACCCGATCGAGCTCGCGCGGCTCGTGATGGAGCGCTCGCCGCACGTGATGCTCGCGGGCGAAGGCGCGGAGGAATTCGCGCTCGAGCAGGGCATGCCGCTCGTGCCCGGCACCTACTTCTACACGGAACGGCGCTGGCAGCAGCTCGAGGAGGCCCAGAAGGCCGAGCGCACCGCCTCGGCCGGCAAGGAAGACATCGGCTTCTTCAGCACGGTCGGCGCGGTCGCGCGCGACAAGGACGGCAACCTCGCGGCGGCGACATCCACCGGCGGCATGACCAACAAGCGCTGGGGCCGAGTCGGCGACTCGCCGATCATCGGCGCAGGCACCTACGCCGACAACGACAGCTGCGCGGTCTCGGCGACGGGCAGCGGCGAGTATTTCATCCGCGCGGTGGTCGCGCACGAGATCTGCGCGCGCGTCCGGCTCTCCGGCGTCAGCGCCGCCAAGGCGGCCCACGACGTGATACAGGGCAAGCTCAAGGAGATCGGCGGCGACGGCGGCGTCATCGTCGTGGACAAGGACGGCGCGCTCTCGCTCGAGTTCAACACCGAGGGCATGTTCCGCGGCGCGCGCGACTCGAAGGGCAGGCGCGAAGTCGAGATCTACTGACCGCTCGCGGCGCCCTGGCTCCCCGCCGCGGCCTTGCGGTGGAAGTAGCCCGTCTGCATGTGCTCGTATTCCTGCTCGAGGACCTCGACGCGGTTGCGGCCGTGGTCCTTGGCCGCGTAGAGCGCCTGGTCCGCGAGCTGGATGACGCCCGCCCAGCTCCGCCGCGCGAGCGGCTGCACGCAGGCGACACCCATGCTCACGGTGAGCACCGTCGCAGTGCCCGATCCCTCGTGCGGGATGTCGAGCGCCCGCACCGCCGCGAGCACTTCCTCGCCGATGCGCTCGGCCTCCGGCCGCTTCACGTCGAACAGGATGATCGCGAACTCCTCGCCGCCGTAGCGCGCCGCGAGGTCGAGCGGACGGCGCGCGAAGCGGGCGAGCGCGCCCGCGACCGCCTTCATGGCCTCGTCGCCGGCCTGGTGACCGTAGCGGTCGTTGAAGACCTTGAAGTGGTCGATGTCGACGAAGAGGAGCGCGACGGGCCGGCGCTCGCGGACGCACTGCGACCACACGCGCTGGAGGTGCTCGTCGAAACGCCGCCGGTTGTGGATCCCGGTGAGGCCGTCCTGCAGCGCGCTCTCGGCGAGGCGCTGGCCCTCGAGCCACGCCGTGCGGCGCGCGTGCTCGAGGTTGTAGGCGCCCGCGACGCAGATGATGTTCGCGATCGAGAGCGTGAGGAGGTAGTGCGTCAGGTCGACGGCCGGCATGTCCTTCATCGTCGCGAGCACGGCGTAGGCGGCGAAGGCGACCGCGTTCACTCCGATTGCGGCGCGGAAGTCGATGCCGAGCACGAAATAGACGGCGACGATCGCGAGGATCAGCCTGCCGAACAGCCTGGGCTCGCCGATGAACCAGGCCGAGAGCGTCACCCAGCAGATCCCGGCGAGCGCGATGGTCATCGCGACCGCGATGTAGCGCGGGTACCAGACGTCCGCGCGGCGCAGGAACGTCAGCCCGAATCCGATGACGAGGAGCGGCAGCATGATCCCGGTGCGCGCGAGGTCCGGCACGATGCGCCCGATCACGGGCACGACCACGCGGTCCACCTGGATCACGAGGATGCTGATCGCCGCGAGGATCGCGAGGTTGATGCGCAAGTAGCGCAGCCGCTCGTAGAACTGGTCGCGGCGGTACGCCGTTTCCAGCTCGCTCTCGAATCGGAGTCCGTGAAACCCGCGTTGAAGCTGTTCCGTCAGCGAGGGCGTGTCCGCTCGGCTCAAGGACGGTGACCGTTTAGACCAGCGATCCCGCAGTATAGCGCGCCACGAATTCGGCGAACGGCAGCGCGTCACGCTCCTCGACCGTGCGCTGCTCCTCGAGCGACGCCGCGGCCTCCTCGCGCAGCTCCGCGATGCGCGCGGGATTCGGCGGATAGAGCTCGCGGAAATAGTCGCGGTGCATGCGCGACATCCAGAGCCCGGCTTCGCTGAAAGACATGCCCTGCCGCTTCATCTCTTCGAGGAGGCGCGCGGACGGCAGCTCCGCGTAGTGGGCGAGCTTCGCGCGCTGGAACGCGAGCGCCGCGGCGTAGGGCTTCGACGCATCGCCCGCGTCGAGCAGCTCGCAGATGCCCTGCATCTGGTCGAGGATCTCCGACGCCCAGTCGGCGAGCGTGAGCGTGCCCGCCTCGGTCCAGAGCCTGAGCCCGCGCTCGCGGCCGCGGCTCGCGACGAGCACGTGGTTCGCCTCGTACTGCGACGAGAGCTCGTGCGAGAGCGGCGCGCTCTCGCGCAGGAGGCAGAGCGCGGCGAAGGCCTCGAGGAAGAGCAGCTTCCTCTGGTTGACGCCGACCGGGTCGTAGGCGCCGACGTCGAGCGAGCGCATCTCGACGTACTGCACGCCGCCGCGCAGGAGCGCCTTCGTCGGCCGCTCGCCGGAGAACGCGACGCGCTTCGGCCGGATGAAGCTGTAGTACTCGTTCTCGATCTGCAGCAGGAAGGCGTTGAGCTGGCGCCACTCGCCGTTCACCTCGACGCCCTGCGCCTCGTAATCCGGGTGCGGGGTCGAGATGAGGTGCGAGAGGTCGCGCACGTACTCCGCGAGCGAGTTGACCGACACGTAGACCCCGGCCTGGTTCTTGTTGCGGTAGCCGAGGTCGCTCATGCGCAGCGACGTCGCGTGCGGCGCGATGAGCGTGCCTTTCCCGAGCGGCTCGAGGCCCGCGGGCACGCCGCGCCCGGCGAAGAACGAGCGGGCGATCGCGGGCGAGACGCCGAACAGGAACAGGATCAGCCACCCGTAGCGCCGGTAGTTCCTGAGGAGCGAGAAGTAGGCGTCGTCGATGAAGGCGCGGCCGCGCAGCTTCGCGTCGGTCACCGACTCGAGGACCGGCCACAGCCGCTCCGGAAACGAGTAGTTGAAATGAACTCCCGCGATCGCCTGCATCATCCGCCCGTAGCGCAGGCCGAGGCCGACGCGGTAGACGTGCTTCATGCGCCCGATGTTGGAGCTGCCGTAGCGCGCGATCGGGATCTCGGAATCGCCCTCGATGTCGCAGGGCATGCTGGTCGCCCAGAGCAGCTCCTCGCCGAGCTCGCTGTAGACGAACTGGTGGATGTCGCAGAGGTACTGCTGCAGTTCCCAGGCGCTCGGAAACGGCGGCGTCACGAGCTCGATCAGCGCTTCCGAGTAGTCGGTAGTGATGTGCGGATGGGTCAGGGCCGAGCCGAGCGCCCGCGGGTGCGGCGTCTGGGCGATCCGGCCTTCCGGCGTGACCCGGAGCGCCTCGCGCTCGACGCCCTTGAGCCCGCCCTGCAGCACGCCCCGCTCGCGGGCATTGACGAGCCCGGCGAGGCGCCGTTCGAATCCGCGATCGAGCCGATTTCTCCCCATGGGCCGGCCATTCTGCGGCCCCTCGCCAACTTAAGGAACCGCTGGTCGGTCCGCCCTTGGAACCGGCCTTGCCGGGGGCGTACATTGAAGGCCTGCGATTTCAGTCGCCGTTCACCTGCCGCCGGGCAATGTGGCGCCATGAAGAAAACGATACCGGGGATGGTTCTGCTCGCCGCCGCGCTGGCCCTGCCGGGGCCCGCCACCGCCGATTCCATGCGCTGCGGCACCAAGCTGATGACGGACGGCGACCCGGCCGACAAGGTCGAGTCGTACTGCGGCCGGCCCGCCAGCATCGAGCGCCACGAGATCGTCCGGCCCTACTACTACAACCACGGATACCCGATCCACAGCTCGTACGAAGTGTCGGTCGAGTACTGGACGTACAATTTCGGGCCCAACAAGCTCATGTACCGCCTGAGATTCGAGGACGGTCTATTGGTGGACGTCGACACCCTCTCGCACGGCTACCACTCCGCGAACGAAAGCTACTAGAAGACTGGCCAAGTCCCCGCTCGCGACGGCCGGTCGGGTCCCCTCGCTCGCTCCGCCGGAACTTAGTCGCTCGCTCGGAGACCCGTCCGACCTCCGCGCGCGATGAGTCGGACAATCTTCCAGTCGCGATTCGTTCACGTAGGTTTTGCCGGGCGCGAAAGTAGGCCGGCGACCCTAAAACGTCCCTGAAGTGCGACACACGTCGATGGTATTCGG
>DATJFN010000100.1:0-4643 GCA_035495635.1 Steroidobacteraceae bacterium
TCGCTACCGGAACCGTCCTGGCAGAGTGCGCTTGCCCTTGGGTTCGTCTCGGCCGCCTTCGACAACATTCCGCTGACCGCGCTCGCGCTCAAGCAGGGCGGCTATGACTGGGGCGTGCTTGCCTATGCCGTCGGCTTCGGCGGCTCGATGATCTGGTTCGGGTCCTCCGCGGGCGTCGCGATCTGCAACATGTTTCCGGAGGCGCGCTCGACCAGGCAATGGCTGGCCGAGGGCTGGCGGGTGGCGCTCGGGTACCTGGCGGGCTTTGCGGTGCTGGTCGCCGCCCTGGGCTGGAATCCCGAACTCTAGGGCGCCGCGGCGGGCGCCGGACCGAAGGCTCGTGAAAGGAGCTCACGCGCGTCCGTTTCCATTCGGCGGAAGTGGCGCCAGGGCCGCTCGAGCTTGTGACCTTCGAGCTTTCGGAGGAGACGCGCCGTGCCGGGCCCGGTCAGTCCATAGGCGGCTACCCAGCGCTCGCGATCGTCGATCGGCATCACGCGCTCGATCGAGCGCAGCATGTCGAGCACGTCGTAGTCCGCAGGCGGCGTGCCCGTGATGGCGCGCGGAAAGCAGCAGCCGTGGGCAAGGTCGATGACGTGGAACCTCGCGGGATTCTCCGCCGGCACGGTGACGAGGACGTTCGGCGCGTAGAACGCGCCGTGCGCGACGCCGGCGTCGTGCATGCGCCGCGCGATGGCGAAGAGCGGCGCGAGGTCCGGCGCGGAGGCGGGGTTGTCGCGCAGGAGGTCCCGGAGCGCAACCGTGGAGGGAATCTCCCGCGTCACGAGGAGCTCGTGGCGCCCGTGTCGTCGGTTGCTGCCGTGCGACCAGCGCAGCGGCTCCGCGCAGGGCAGACCGGCTTCGTGAAGGCGCGCGAGCAGACGAAACTCGCGCTCGACGCGGTAGGGCACGAACCAGCGGCGCAACGGATCTAGGAAGCCGCGGTGCCGGTACATCTTGACGACGGCGCGGCCGCGGTCCGGCAGCGGCTCGGTCCAGATCAGCGTCTTGTCTTCGGCCTTGAGGAGGGTCTGGTCCGCGTGACCCTGCCAGTGCGTCATCAGGCGGCGCCGTCCTTCACGATCAGTGCGAAGCGATGGCCCGAGGCGATGCGGTTGAGCGGCGGCGCCGCGACCAGGCGCCCGCCGAGCTCGCGTGCGAGCTCGGCGACGCGGTCGGTCGTCATCGTCATCTTCGGCGGCTTCTTGTCGAAAGGATGGCGCATGCGCCGCGTCAGGTTCTTGAGCGAATGGTGGTCGAAGAACGTCACGATCACGAAGCGCTTCGACACGCGCATCAGCTCATTGAAGAGGCGCTCGCGCTCGGCGGGCGTCGGCAGGTGGTGCGCAAGGCGGATGCAGACCGTGCCATCGACGCTCGCGTCACGTAGCGGAATGTGGAAGGCCGAGGCGGTCATCCAGGCGCGCGGCGTCGTCAGCGTCGAGGTGGCGCGCGCGTAGCGGATCTGGCCGATCGCGATGTCGGACTCGATGATAAAGTCAGTCGCATCCGCGAATGAAGGCGTGATGCGCCCGCCACCGCAGGGCAGCTCGAGGATCACCCGCGAGCGGCCCACCTTGTCGATGTGCCGGCGGATCAGGCGCCACTCCTGGCGCGTGCCGATGCGCTTGTGCACCTTGCGCTGGTAGCCGTGGTTGTAGGCCGCGGCCCGCTCGACGGTCTGGTACTCGGCCTGGTAGGCCTCGCTCGTTTCGGGCTGCTGGCCGTCGCCCCAGGTGTCCGCGCTGCCGCGCAGCGCGAGGAGGGCGATGCCGTCGTCGATCGCGTAGCGCGCCCCGCAACCCGAGCAGCGCAGCGCGTCGGCCTCGACCCGGAGCGCTCCGCTGCACACGGGGCAGGCGAGGAGGTCCTGGATTGCGGCGATGCCGCCCGGGCGTCGCGTCGTCGCGGCTACCGCCGCTTCAGTCTGTGCCATTCTCCACCTGCCCCCCTGATACCAGGATCCGCCCTTCGTCCAGCCGGCCGCGGACGCTCGTCGTCGCGAGCACCGCGTCGAGCGCCTCTGCCGGTGTCAGTCCGGCGACCGAGCCGTGCACCACGATACGCTCCACTTCGGCCGCGAGGCCTGGCGTCTCGTAGGCGACCTTGCGGCCCATCTCGCGGCCGGCCCAGGACAGGAATTCTGCGAGCGGACGGCCCTCGATGTCGATGGCCGGGGTGGTCGAGGCGATCCAGTCCCAGGAATCTCCGTACCGGGCCGTCGCCGCGCGGCTGACCGCCCCGTCGGCGTCGATCGTCAGCTGTTCGCCGGCGTCGCCGCGCTCGATCGCCCCGGACGGAGAGCGCCACTCGACGCGGCCCTCGCGAACGCGCAGGCGCACCGCCCGCCCATCGACGCGGATCTCGTACTGGGTGCCGACGTGCCGCACGGCACCCGTGGGCGTCTCGACCACGAGTGACGAACCGGGCCGCGACTCGAGTCCTGCGTCGATATAGAGCGCGCCGCGGTCGATCACGACCTGGTCGGCCGACGCGAGGCGCAGGCGCGTGTCCTCATCGAGGCGGGCCGAGGCGATGCCGGGCAGCGACAGGGCGGCGCGGCCGTTCGGGCCCGTCTCGATCGTTTCGCCGGCCTTCAGCGTGCGGCCCGAGGAAGCGTCTTCCCAGCCCCGCCACCAGCGGCCGCGCACCCGCACGTCGTCGATCGCGACCGCCATCGTCGCAACCGGCCCGCCGGAGCCTGGCTGCACCGCGAGTAGCCAGGCGCTGAGCGCGGCCACGGCGACGCTCGCGGCGATCGCAAAGCCCGTCCAGCGCCTGCGCCGGCCCTGCCGCTCCGCGATGATCTCGCGCCACGCGGCACGCAGGTGCTCGCGCACCGCGCGTTCGACCTCGGCGGGCGCGCGCTCGCGCGGCCCGGCGGCCTTGAGGACTCGTGCGATGTCTTCGTCACTCATGTCCGTCTCTCATGCGCCGAGGCTCGTGGCGATGTCCGCCGCTTCCGCGCCAAAGACCTGCTCCAGGGCCTCGCGGAAGGCGATCCGGGCCCGTGCCAGCAGCGACTGCGCGGCGACCGTGCCGATGCCGAGCCGCGCGCCAATCTCCTCGACCGAGTTGCCCTCCATGTATTTCCACTCGAGGGCGTCGCCGTAGTTCGACGGCAGGCGGTCCAGGACGACCCGCACCAGGCGGCCGACTTCCGCGCGGCCGTACTGCCTGACGAGGTCGAATTCCTCGGGCGCCTCGATGGCCTCGATCGCGGAGCGCAGCTCCGGGCGGTCGTCGATCAGCACCAGGTGCTTGACGTGGCGCCGCCGGGAACGGATGTAGTCCACGGCCTCGCGGCGGCAGATCTGGCAGATCCAGGTGAACAGCGCCGATTCCCCGCGGAAATCGCCGATTCGACGCATCGCCTTGACCAGCGCCGCCTGGACCACCTCGCGGGCCGCATCCACGTCGCCGTTGAGCCGCGGCAGCACGAATCGGTAGACGCGCGGAAAGTAGGCGTTGAAGAACGCCTCGAATGCCTGCTCGTCCCCCCCGAGCATGCGCTGGATGAGTTGCTTCTCTTCGCCCATGTCGCGGCCGGCCCAAGGATGCGGTAACGGGGGATTTTAGCAGCCGCCGGCCGAGGTCCATCAAAAGCTCCGCTTCGTCTGGATGAGAAACTGCACGTTGTCGATCGACGGGTCGCCGTCGAGCGGGAAGGCGACGTCGAAGTGGATGACGTTGCCGAGCGCGGAGCGCGTGCTGCCGAGGCGGAGCCCGAAGCCGACGTCTTTCAGTACGCCGAGGTCCTCGCTCGGCCCGAACGGCGTCTCGCCGTAGGCCTTGCCCATGTCGAAGAAGACCGCGGCTCCGACGTCCGCGAGCTTCCAGAGCTGGTACTTCGTGAAGAACCGCTCTTCGATCGTCACGAGCGCGGTACCGCTCCCGGCCTGGTAACGGAGCGGATAGCCGCGCAGGCCGCTGTCGCCGCCGATCGTGAGCTCGTGGTCGGTGTCGAGCTCGTGTCCCGCGGACGCGAACGCGCCGGCGTAGAAGAGGTGATTCCGGCCGGTCGGATGGTAATATCGCAGGCTCGCGGAGAGCAGCGAGTCCACCGGCGATCCGCCCTCGATTCGGGTCGTGAACGCGGCATCCGCGAACATCGTGTCGTCGAGGCCGAGGCGCCAGCCCCGGCTCACGTCGGCGTGCAGGAGCGGGGCATTGCGGTCGGCACCGAGCGCGGTCGTGGACCAGCCGAGCTCGAGCGCATAGCGCAGGCCAAACTCCTGGTCTTCCGTGCGCGCAATCTGGTCGCGATTGCGGATCGTCGCGAAGTCGTCTTCGATGGCCTCGATGCGGACGAAGGGGTAATCGAGGTGGCGGTCCTCCGGCAGCGTCGCCGGGGCGGCCTCGTCCGGCGTGGCGTCGAAGTCGGCATGCTCGCGCCGGAATCCGAAGATCGTGCGCCGAGTCCAGCCATTCTGGAGGCCGTCCGACCGGCCGAACCGGAACTCCGCGAACTCCGCCTGCCGCCCGTAGCCCGCGACCCGCTCGCCAAGGCGGTACACCGGCTCGATGGTCTCGTCCTCGGCCATCGCGATGCCGGTGCTCCAGCGGCTGTCGAGCGAGTAGAACGGCCGCTCGAAGCGCAGGCCCCAGCCCTGTCCGTCATCGCTGTCGCGATACGCGACGTC
>DATJFN010000101.1:0-33056 GCA_035495635.1 Steroidobacteraceae bacterium
GTCAGGCCCGTGACGCTCAACATGGGCATGCGCATGCGCGCCTGGTACGACATCAAGACGCTGACCGCCGAAGGACGCGCCGACGAGTCAGGGCTGCGCGAGTCCATTGCGCGGCTCGAAGCGCTGATCGCGGCGGAGCGCGCGTCGGGCATCGCCGCCGCGCGCATCGTGATCGCGGGCTTCTCGCAGGGTGCCGCGGTCGCGCTGAACGGCGCGTTGCGGCACGCGGAGCCGCTCGCGGGCGTGCTCGCGCTCTCCTGCTACCTGCCGCTGCAAGCCGCGCTCGCCGCCGAGCTCGCGGAGGCGAACCGCCCGGTCCCGATCCTCATGTGCCACGGGCAGCAGGATCCGGTGCTGCCGCTCGCGCTCGGCCTCATGGCCTGCAACTGGCTCCGTGCGGCAGGCTACCGCGTCGAGTGGAAGGAATACCCGATGCAGCACCAGGTCTGCCTGCCGGAGATCCAGGACATCGCGGCGTGGCTGCGCGCGCGGCTGCCGGCGGAGCCCGTGCGCTGACGGTGTATCATGCGGCCGTCCTGAAGGGAGGCTCGCCATGGGCTGGATCGTCCTCATTGTCATCGTGCTCGCCTTGCTATTCGTCGTCGGGCTCTACAACGGGCTCGTCACGGCACGGAATGGCTAAAAGAATGCGTTCGCGCAGATCGACGTCCAACTCACGCGGCGCCACGACCTGATCCCGAACCTGGTCGAGACCGCCAAGGGCTACCTGGCGCACGAGCGGCAGACGCTCGAGGCCGTGGTCACGGCGCGGAACGCCGCGGTCGCGGGGCTCAAGGCCGCGTCGGCGAACCCCGGCGATGCGGCCGCGATCCAGCAGCTCGCGGGCGCGGAGGGCGCGCTCTCCGGCGCGCTCGGGCGGCTGTTCGCGCTCGCTGAGGCCTATCCGGACCTCAAGGCGAACCGCAACATGATGCAGCTCTCCGAGGAGCTGACCTCGACTGAGAACAAGGTGTCCTTCGCGCGGCAGGCCTTCAACGACGCGGTGATGGGCTACAACAACAAGCGCGAGATGTTCCCGGGCTCGGTCATCGCCGGCATGTTCAGCTTCCAGCCGGCGCAGCTGCTCGAGATCGAGTCGCCGGAGAAGCGCGAAGTGCCGAAGGTGAGCTTCACCTGAAGGCGGCCTGACGATGGACTTCTTCGCGCGGCAGGCCGCCACCCGGCGGCAGTCGCGCTGGATGGTGGTCCTGTTCCTGATCGCGGTGGCGGCGATCGTGGCCGCCATCGACTTCGTCGTCGTCACGACCGTCGCGATCCTGCAGCTGCAGGACGACGGCGGCCTGCTCGCGTCGCAGGACCTGTCGCTGGCGCGCTACCCCGTCGTGATCGTGCTGACGACGATCGTCGTGATCGCGACGAGCGGCGTCTCGAGCCTCGTGCGCACGGTCTCCCTCGCCGCCGGCGGCAGCATGGTCGCCGAGCAGCTCGGCGGCACGCGCGTCGGCGCCGACACGGCCGATCCGCTCCGCCGCCGGCTCCGGAACGTCGTCGAGGAGATGGCGATCGCCTCGGGCGTGCCCGTGCCGCAGGTCTACGTGCTCGAGCGCGAGGCCGGCATCAACGCCTTCGCGGCCGGCTACAGCCCCGCGAACGCGGCGATCGCCGTGACGCGCGGCGCGCTCGTGAACCTCAACCGCGAGGAGCTGCAGGGCGTCATCGCGCACGAGTTCAGCCACGTGCTGAACGGCGACATGCGGCTCAGCACGCGCCTGATCGGCCTCCTGTTCGGCCTCACCGTGATCGCGATGGTCGCACGCACGATCCTGCGGGTCGGTCCGCGCAGCACCGGGCGCAAGGGGAGCGGGCTCGGCCTCATCTACATCGCGGCGCTCGTCGTGCTCGCGCTCGGGTGGATCGGGCTCTTCTTCGGGCGATTGATCCAGGCCGCCGTGTCGCGGAACCGCGAGTCGCTCGCGGACGCCTCGGCCGTGCAGTTCAACCGCAACCCGACGGGGCTCCGGAACGCGCTGGTGAAGATCGGCGCGCTCGGCATCGGATCGAAGTTCTCGGACGCCGACGCGGAGGAGGTGGCGCACCTGCTGTTCGCCGAGGGCGTGCCCCGGCTCTTCGCGACGCACCCGCCGCTCGTCGAGCGTATCCGGGAGCTGGACCCGCGCTTCCAGGCCTCCGAGTTCGACGAAGTCCGCAAGCGCATGAACGAGGAGCGCGCGATGGCGGGGGAGGCCGCGGAGGGCGATGCGGCGGCCGCGCCTCCGCGCCCGTCGCCGCTCGAGGGAGCGGTCGCGCTTGCCCCGGCGGCGGTCGCAAGCCTCGTCGCGAATCCGGGCGAGGAGCACGTGCAGCAGGCGCAGGCGATGCTTGCTTCGCTCCCGCCCTCGTTCCGGCAGGCGGCGCGCGATCCGCTCCGCGCGACGGCGCTCTTTCTTGCGCTTGCCATCGACCGCGAGCCGGCGGCGCGCGACAGCCAGCTGGGATTCATCCAGCAGCACCTCGGCGGCGAGTTCCTCGAGGTCGTGAAGCAGATGCTCGCCGAGGCCGACGCGCTGACGCCGGTGCAGCGCATGCCGGCGCTCCTGCAGGTGTTCGCCTCGCTGAACCAGCTCGCGCGCACGGAGCGCGTGTCGCTGCTCCAGTGCCTGAATGGGTTGCTGGTGCGCGAGAGCCGCGCGTCGGTCTTCGCGTATGCGCTCAGGAAGCTCGCGCAGGTGCAGCTCCAGGACAACCTCGACCCGCGCCGGCGCACCGCAGGCTACCTCGGCGCCGCCGGCGCGCGCGACGAGCTTCAGCTGCTGTTTTCCGTCCTCGCCCTGGAGGGCAGTGCGGACGAGCAGGCCGCGCGGCAGGCCTATGACGCCGGCATGGCGCTCCTGCTGCCGGGCATCCGGCCGCCGCTCGCGAAGCTTGCCCACTGGCCCCCGAAGCTCGATGCCGCGTTGACTCGCCTCGACCGCCTGCAGCCCGAGGCGAAAGGCGCGCTCGTGAAGGCGCTCGTCATGACGGTCGCGCACGATGAGCGCATGACGGTACCGGAGTCGGAGCTCCTGCGGGCGTTCTGCGCCGTGCTGCACTGTCCGCTGCCGCCGCTCTACGCCGCCGCGAAGTAGGGTAAAGGGGTAAAGGGGACGGTCACTTTTAAATGTGACCGTCCCCTTTGTTGTCCCCCTTATTTCTTGAACCTCTCCCGCAGGGGCGGGTCGATAGGCGTCGAGGCTGCGGGAAATGGGGGGATCTCATGCGCGCATCCACGCTGGCGGCGACCCTGGCACCCGCCCTGCTACTGTGGGCGGCCGTTGGGCGAACCGACGAGCCGCCGGCCGCGGCGGAGGCCCAGCCGGACGCTCCAAGAGTCGCGGTCGACGTGATCGACAAGGCCGCCGAGGACGCGCAATCGCCCGCGACCGCGGCGGCCGAGTCCGAGAGGGAGCTCGTTCTCCCGCCCGGCTTCAAGCCTAAGAAGCGCGGCAAGTTCGTCGTGTACTGCAAGAAAGACGCCGTGCTCGGCACGCGCATGGCGGCGGAGCGGTGCTACGACGAAGAAGGGATCCGCGCGATGCTCCGCGCGCAGGAAGAGGACCGCGAGAAGGTCGACCAGATGCGCCGGATCTGCGGGAGCATGGAGTCCTGCGGCGGCGGCGGCTGAGGGAGCGCGCCGCGGCCTGATCCGGGCCTCCCGCTATACTGCGCCGCGTGCGCAGGGCGAACGAGTTCTTCTACCGCCTCCGCTGGGGAAAGCTGGAAGAACGTCGGCGCCGCGGGCTCATCCGGCTGCACGAGCACCTCTCGCGCACGCCCTTCGCCGACAAGTACTGGATGATCATGGGCCTGCTGCTCGGCTGCATGCGAGACGGCGCGCCGATCCCGTGGGACCGCGACTCCGATTTCGGCTTCATGGACGACGACCTGCCGCTGTTCCTCGCGGCGGTCCGGAAACTGCGAGGGGAGGGCTACAATCTCCGCCCGCCGCAGGTGAACAACGACGGCCGCACGACGATGTGGACGCTCAAGTACGAGGCGGTCCGCTACGACTTCTTCCTTTTCGACCGCAGCGGCGCGAACATCCGCTGGTACAGCCACCAGCGCAAGCCGCCGCTCGAGATGGTGAACGAGGTGCCGGCCCACGGCCTCGCCGGCCATGAGCTCTACGGCAAGCGCTGGCAGGTGCCGAACAATGCGGAGAACGTCCTGACGCAGATCTACGGCGACTGGCGGACGCCCAATCCCGGCTACCTGTACTGGCGCGATTGCCGCGCCGTCGTCGAGCGCTATCCATGGACCGGCGAGCGGAGGCCGCCCGATTGAGCGTCCGCGACTCCTTTGAGCAGACGCTGCTCCGGATCGCGACGACCGGCATCATCCCGGCGCGGTGGTTCCTGAAGCCGCCGGAGGCCGCGAGCCTGCCGGCGCGCAGCGGCACGCTCGACATCGAGATCGTGAGCCACTGCTGGCAGTACGCGCACCTGCTCTGCTACCAGTTGTCGTCGCTCGTGAACTTCCCGCCGACGAAGGCGCGCGTGCGGATGACGGTCTTCCACGCGACCGAGGACGCGCGCACGCGCGCGATGCTGGATTACTTCGGCCGCATCGGGGCGCCCGGCGTTACCTGGAACTGGCAGGCGCTGACGCCGCCCGAGCTCTTCCGCCGCTCGATCGGCCGCAATCGCGTGGCGCGCGCGACGGCCGCGGACTGGGTGTGGTTCACCGATTGCGACATTGTCTTCCACCGCGACTGCATCGACACGCTTTCCGCGAGACTGCAGGCGCGCCAGGACCTGCTCGCCTATCCGACGCACGAACGCATCACGCCGATGCTCGAGGAGGCGGACCCGGTGCTCGCGGCGGAGCGCGACCGCCCGCGCGTCGCCGACATCGACACGAGCCAGTTCGAGCTCGCGGCCAACCCGCCGAAGGCGAAGGGCGCCTACCAGGTCGTGCACGGCGACGTCGCGCGCCAGTGCGGCTACTGCGCGCAGGTCCCGCTCTACCAGCGGCCGGCACCGCGCTGGGCGAAGACCTACGAGGACACGTGCTACCGCTGGCTGCTCGGCACCGACGGCGTCGGGCTCGACGTGCCGGGCGTGCATCGCATCCGCCACGTGCACAAGGGGCGCTACGGCGACAGCAAGGCCGCGGCGACGGTGCGCGGCGGCATCCGCCGCGCGAAGGAAAACCTGAAGGGGCCACCATGAAAGCGGACAGCAAGACCTGGACGATCGCGGAGGCGGGCGCCGAACTCGCGAGGTCGGGGAAGGAGTTCGTCACGCTCTTCAAGCAAGGCACGCTCGAGGTCGAGATTTACCGGCCTGTAGGCATGGACCGACAAAAGCCTCATAAGAAGGACGAGCTCTACGTCATCATCAACGGAACCGGAACCTTCGTACATGGCGGACAGCGCACCGCATTCCACGAAGGCGACACTCTTTTCGTGCGTGCGGGCATCCCGCACAGATTCGAGGATTTCAGCCCCGATTTTGCGACCTGGGTATTCTTCTACGGCCCCGAAGGCGGCGAATAGACCGCCCGACGTGGTAGGTTTCCCCATCGTCTGATGTACCGGAGGTATCCGATGCGTATCGAAAGTTTCCGTCGTGCCTGCGTTGCGGTGATGAGCGTCAGCCTCATTTCCGTCGGCCTGCAGGCGCCGGCCGTCGCGAGCGTCGTCGGCACATCGGAGGCGATCGCCGCCGCCCGCAGCGACAACCCGCGCGCAGTCGTGGATGCGGCGCTCGCGCGCGCCGACGTCCGCGCCAAGCTCGCCGAGATGGGCGTCGACCAGGCGGCCATCCAGGGCCGTCTCGCCGCGCTCTCGGACGATGAAGTCGCCTCGCTCGCCGGCCAGATCGAGAGCGCCCCGGCTGGCGGCGACGCGCTCGCCGTGATCGGCGTCGTCTTCCTCGTGCTGGTCATCCTCGAGGTCGTAGGCGTCATCGACATCTTCAAGAAGACGTGATCCCCGTCAGGCTGGCCGGCGCGGTCCTCGTGGCCGCGCTGGCCGGCTGCTCCCTGTCGCCGCCGCTCGCCCATGGCCTGCCGGCGACCGCACCTCGCTCGATCGAGCTCTCCTCGACACCCTTCTTTCCCCAGGAACAGTTCCAGTGCGGACCGGCCGCGCTCGCGACGCTGCTCGTCGCGAGCGGCGTCGAAGTCACGCCGGAGACGCTCGCGCCCGAGGTCTTCATCCCGGAGCGCAAGGGGAGCCTCGAGCTCGAGCTGATCGGCGCGGCGCGCCGCCACGGCCGGCTGGCCTACGTGCTCGCGACCACGGCCGACGAGATGGTCGCGGAGCTCGAGGCCGGCCGCCCCGTGCTCGTGCTCCAGAACCTCGGCGCATCGTGGATGCCGATCTGGCACTACGCCGTGCTGATCGGCTACGACGTCGAGCGCAACCGCGCGATCCTGCGCTCGGGCGATCACGAGCGCGAGGAGATGCGTTGGCAGCGGTTCGCCGGCACCTGGCACCGCGGCGGACGCTTCGCGCTCACGACGCTCAAGCCCGATGTCGTGCCCGCAATCGCCGAGCCCGCGCGCTACGTCGAGGCCGCCGCGGGCCTCGAAGCGGCGGGGCAGCGCAAGGCGGCGGCGACGGCCTACGATGCCGCGATCGCGCGCTGGCCGGAGGAGCCGCATGCCTGGCTTGGCCGAGCCAACGTTGCCTACGCGGACGGCGACCGCGCGGCCGCGGCGGATGCCTACCTCCGCGCGATCATGCTGGCGCCGGAGGACCCCGCACCACGGAACAACTTGTCCGAGCTCCTGCTGGACGCGGGTTGCCTCGACGAGTCACGCCGGCAGGTCGAGCGCGCGGCCGCGCTCGCGCAGGGCACGCCGCTCGAGTCCGCGGTCGCGGACAGCCGCGCGAAGATCGAGGCGACCGCGGCGACGGCCGCGCGCTGCGAGCTCGCCGGCCGCGACTGGCCGGATTGAGGAAAGCTCAGGCCTTCGGCGGCACGTTCGCGTTCAGGCGGAAGAGGTTCATCGGGTCATACTTCGCCTTGAGCGCGATGAGCCGCTCGAGATTCTTCCCGTAGTTTTCCCGGTAGGCCGCGAGCGGCTCGTCCGAGCCGAGGTTGGTGTAGAACCCGCTGGTGAGCGGCGCGAGCTCCTTCCAGGCTGCCCGCAACCTCTCCACCTTCGCGTCCGCGCCTTCGCGCGTGTTCCAGATGGCGATCATGGCGATCCAGTACGTTGCGCCGCGGTTCGGGAATGCCGTCGCGTCAGCGGCGACCTGGTGGTACGCGCCGTCGACCGGATCGAAGAACATGAAGAACTCGCCCGGATGGCGGTTGAAGACGTCGAGCGCGTGGTCGATGCCGTCGTCCGTCAGCTGGTTCATGAACCCGTTCTTCAGGTAGTAGTACTGGCCGAAAGCCGTCATCTGGTCGAGACCGCGCTGGATTTCGACATAGGGCTTCGGGCCGATGGTGTCGGCAACCGGCGCATTGAAGGCGCGGAATGCCTTCAGGACTTCCTCGCCCTTCGCGCGATCGCCTGACCACATGACTTCCGTCGAGAGTGCGGGACCCTCCGGGCCGTTGACGAGAGCCGGCTCGGCATAGAGCTCATTCGGCCATTTCGAGAGGTTGTCCCGGAAATAGCGCAGCACGTCCCGCGCCTTCGCAATCGGCCAGACGAGGTCGCCACCGAGGACGACCGGGTCCATGCGGTGCAGGCGGTACTCGATCGCCGTGACGACGCCGAAGTTGCCGCCGCCGCCGCGCAGGCCCCAGAGCAGGTCCGCGTTCTCCTCTTCGGTCGCGCGGACGAAATGGCCGTCGGCGGTGACGACGTCGAAGGCGAGGGCGTTGTCGCAGGTGAGGCCGAAGCGGCGACCGAGGCGGCCGAATCCGCCGCCAAGCGTGAGCCCCGCGGCGCCCGTGTGCGAGACCGTGCCCGCCGTCGTCGCGAAGCCGAACGCCGCGGTCTCGTGGTCAAGCAGGCCGAGCGGCGAGCCCGCCTCGAGGAAGGCGCGCGTCTGCTCCGGCTCGACGCGCACGCCCTGCATCTGCTGCAGGTCGATGACGAGCCCGCCGTCGCAGGTGGACTTGCCGGAAATGCTGTGGCCACCCGAGCGGACCGCCGTCAGGAGCTTGTTCTCGCGCGCGAAGTCGACCGCGCGGCGCACGTCCGCCGTGCCGGTGCAGCAGGCGATGAGCGCGGGTTTCTTGTCGAACATCCCGTTCCAGACGCGGCGGCGCGCGTCGTAGGCGGGATTGCCCTGGATGAGGAGGTCACCGCGGAGGCCCGCGGCGAAATCCGCAACTGCCTTGCCCGGCAGGTTGAGGTCGGCGCCGTCGAGCGACTTGGCGGCGACGTCTCCGACATCCTTGAGGATGGCCGACCATCCGCGGAGCGGCCAGGTGGCGGCGAAAGCGAGACTGGTTCCGACGAACGTACGTCGCTTCATGGCGGTTACCTCCCGGGCCGGACTTTACTCCTGCGTTCACGCGGCCGCACGGCCGCTGCGCTCAGGGTGTAGGCGCCGCTGCCGCCTGCACGGCCTCCGTGCCAGCGTCCGCAACTGCGTACCACTCGCGATCGATCTTGCGCCAGACCGTCACGAACGCCCCGCTCACCGCCGGCTGCGGGCCCGCGCCATCCGGGTCGCGCGCAATCGTGCCGATCTCATAGGCCAGCTCCCCTGACGCCGCGACGTTGATGGAATCGCTGGTCCAGGAAACCGTGGTCTCCGGCGAGCTGGAGAAATCCGTATCCAGGCTCGCCTGGATGGCGGCCCGGCCGCGGCTCACGCTGCCGTCGTAGGCGACCATCGCTTCCTTCGAATAGAAGCTGCCGGCGACGGTCGCCGCATCCTTCGCCTGGACGGCCTGCATCCAGGCCGCCGAGCGATCCTTGATCGCCTGCTGAGCCGCCGCGATGTCGATGGCGGTATTTTCACTCTCTTTTGCAGCGCAACCGCACAACAGTATTCCGGCTGCGGACGCCGCGAAGATCACGCGCATGTTCGTTCCTCCGTAGGCCCCGGGGGCTCGTTCGGCGCGGAGTATACTCGCGCGCCGACGGCGCATAACCAGAAGCAGGGGCACCCGGGTGGTCTTCAATTCACTGACGTTCCTCGTCTTTTTCGTCGTGCTGCTCGTCCTTCACCACCTGCCGTTCCTGTCCTGGCGCGCGAAGAAGGTGAACCTGCTCATCGCGAGCTACGTGTTCTACGCGGCCTGGAACCCGCCGTTCATCCTGCTGCTGTGGGCCTCGACGATCGTTGACTGGTTCATTGCGCGCGGGATCTACGCGGCGCGCGACAAGACCCGCGCCGTGCGCCGCTCCTGGCTCGTGATCTCGGTCGCGGTGAACATCGGCTTCATCGGCTTCTTCAAGTACGGCCAGTTCCTGCTCGAGAACTGGCAGGCGCTGATGTCCGCGTTCGGCATCGTGTACGTGCCGCCCGAGTGGAACATCGTGCTGCCCGTCGGCATCTCGTTCTACACGTTCGTGACGATGTCCTACACGCTGGACGTGTACCTCGGCCGCGCGAAGCCGATCCGGTCCTTCCTCAACTACGCGCTCTTCGTCACCTTCTTCCCGCACCTCGTCGCCGGCCCGATCGTACGGCCGACGCAGCTCGTGCCGCAGTTCGACGAGCCGAAGCAGGCGAATCGCAGCCAGCTGCTGTGGGGCCTCGGCCTCATGATCCTCGGCCTGTTCGAGAAGGTCGTGATCGCGGACGGCGGCCTCTCGAGCGCCGCCGATTCCGTGTTCGCCGCGGAGAAGCCGGTCGGGTTCTGGGATGCCTGGCTCGGGACGCTCGCGTTCTCGGGGCAGATCTTCTGCGACTTCGCCGGCTACTCGACGATTGCGGTCGGCGCGGCGCTCTGCCTCGGGTTCGGCCTGCCGGACAATTTCCGGATGCCGTACGCCGCCATCGGCTTCTCGGATTTCTGGCGGCGCTGGCACATCTCGCTGTCGACGTGGCTGCGCGACTACCTCTACATCCCGCTCGGCGGCAATCGCGGCACGGAAGTGCGGACCTACGTGAACCTGATGCTGACGATGCTGCTCGGCGGCCTCTGGCACGGGGCGCGGTGGACCTTCGTCGTGTGGGGCGGGCTGCACGGCCTCTACCTCGCGGTCGAGCGCTGGATCCGCGACCGCACCGGCATCGCCGGCGATCCCGTGCACTGGTTCAACCGGCTGACGCTCGTGCTCGTCACCTACGTGCTCGTCAACATCACCTGGGTCTTCTTCCGCGCACACAGCTTCGAGGGCGCATCGCGGATCCTCGCCGGCATGGTCGGGCTCGCGCCGGGCGCGGAACCGGTGCTGCCGACGATCTACATGATCAAGGTCGCGGTGCTCGTCACCGGCATCGTCGCGACGCACTGGTGGATGCGCGACCGGGAGCTCGAGCGTGTCGTGTCGCGCGCCCCCTGGTGGGTCACCGGCCTCACGGCGGCGGCGATGCTGTTCGCCGTGATCGTGACGCAGGGTTCCAGCACGGCCTTCATCTACTTCCAGTTTTAGGCATTAAACGTGGGCAACTCAGGGCATTGGACCGAAGACGTGACGATGCGGGAGATCCCGCGGACGCGCCTCATCGCGATCGCCTGGCTCGTTTTCGCGCTCGTGCTCGCGGGCGTCGTGGCGTGGGAATGTAAGATGCGCTCGCTCGGGCTCGTCGCCGGCGACCTCGACGACAGCAAGGCGCAGTGGGCCGTGGAGCGCCGCAAGATCGCCGCGGGCAACTTCGACGACGTCGTGCTCGTCGGTTCCTCGCGCATCCTGTTTGACACCAACCTCGACGTCTTCCAGCAGGTGACGGGCCGGCGGCCGATCCAGCTCGCGCTCGCGGGCACGAACCCGCGCCCGATACTCACGGACTTCGCGAATGACCCGTCGTTCAAGAGCCTCGTGATCGTTGACGTGACGCCGGACATCTACTTTGGCGACTGGCTGGGGATTCCCGAGTTTTCGGGCGTTATACATTACTGGCGCGACCAGTCGCCCTCGGAGCGCTTCGGCAACGAGGTCGGCGTCGTCCTGTCGCGAAGGCTGGCGTTCCTCGACGGGGACTACACGCTGCCGAAGCTGATCGACCAACTCGACGTCCCGAACCGGGGCGACATCGTGCGTCCCTACCTGTCGGTGTGGAAGGTCTGGGAGACGAACGGGGATCGCCAGACTTTCCTGTGGAGCGGCATCGAGCAGAACGAACGGTTGCGCCAGCACGCCCGCACGGTCTGGGGCCCATTCGACGGGGCGCCGATGGATCCCAAAGCCATCGATCGTGCCATCCAGGAATCGGTGGAGGCGGTGAAGAAGATCCGCGCGCATGGCGGCGAGGTCGTCTTCATCCGGCCGCCCTCGGCGGGACTCTATTACGAGCACGAGCAGCGCTCGGCGCCGCGCCGCAAGACCTGGGATCGACTGCTGCGCGAGACCGGCGCATTCGGCATCCACTTCGAGGACTATCCGGACATGCAGGGCCTCGACGTGCCGGAGTGGTCCCACCTGTCGCGTGAATCGGCGAAGGCCTTCACGCGCGCCTACGCCGGGGTGCTCATGAAGAAAGTCGCGCGGCTGCGCGAACCGGATCCCGGAAAATCGTAAGCGATGGGCAACTCGGCGCGGTGGACGGACGACGTGACCGTGCGGGAGATTCCCGAGGCGCGGCTCGGCGCGATGGCCTGGCTTGTCCTCCTGCTCGTGGTCATCGGCGTCGCGGCTTGGGAATGGAAGATGCGCTCGCTCGGCCTGCTCGCGGGCGATTACAACGACAACAAGCAGGCCTGGGCCGTCGAGCGCCGGAAACTTGAATCGGGCGACCACGATGGCGTCGTGATCGTTGGCGGCTCGCGCATCCTGTTCGATACCAGCCTCGACATCTGGAAGGAAATGACGGGAAAGCGCCCCGTGCAGCTCGCGATGCCCGGCTGGAGCGGCCAGCCCGTCCTCAAGGACATCGCCGACCACACGCGCTTCGACGGCCTCGTCGTGTTCGATGTCGCGCCGACGCAGCTCTTCCGCGAGGGCAGCGGCGGCAACCCGGTGTTTGCGGGAGTTCTCGATTACTGGCGCGACGAAGGCCCGGCGCAGCGCGCAGGGCAGCGGATCGCGCGAGTTCTCGAGCGTCACTTCGCATTCGTGGATCGCATGTATTCCTTGACCCTGCTCATTGACCAGCTCGACCTGCCGAATCGCGGAAAGATCAACGGGCCGTATCTCTCGCCCTGGAAGCTTTCCGAGAACTACGACGGGCGGCAGGCGAAGCTCTGGCGCGAGATCGAGACGAACGAGCGGCTGCGCCAGCATGCGATTCGTGTCTGGCTGGCGACGCAGCGGCCACCGCCCCCCGAGGAGCTGGTTGCGCGCGTCTGCGCGGACGTTGCCGATTCCGTTGCGAAGATCCGCGCGCGCGGCGGGGACGTCGTCTTCATCCGGCCGCCGTCCGCCGGCGAGTACCTGGCGCGCGAGGACATCGCAACACCGCGCGCGGCGACCTGGGACCGGTTGCTGCGCGAATCAGGCGCGTTCGGGATCCACTACCAGGACTATCCGGAGATGCAGGGACTGAACCTGCCCGAGCAGTCGCACCTCGTGCGCGAGGACGCGGACCGCTTCACGCGCGCCTATGTCGGCGTGCTACGTGAGCGGTACGTAGGGCTGCGGCCGGGTGCGGTGCTGCATCCCGCTCGCTGAGTCCGGCCGGCTCGCCGGCTGGCGCACGAACAGCTGGTGCACGCCCGGCTTCCAGCTCTGCCCGCCGTCGTAGCTCGTCTCCAGCTTCGCCTCGAAGCGGTCGGCGGTGATCTTGTAGCGCGTGTGGCGCTGCATCATGTGGCGGCCGTCCGGCAACGGGATCTCCTCGGTCGTGCGCGTCTCCGTTCCGGCCGCGCCCGACATGACGAGGAGCTGGCCGTCGGCGCCGACCTGCGCCATCTCGAGCGTGTACATGCGCTCGTTGAGGTAGAAGAGCATGCCCGCCGACTGGTTCCAGTCGGGGATCACGGCGCGCCCGGTCAGCACGCGATCGGGCACGACCCAGTCGAAGCTCCAGGTGCCGGTTGCGACGCCGGCGACGGCGCCATTGTCGGCGTAGCGCGTCGTCGTCACGTTCCAGCGGCCCGCAGCCTGGCGAAGCTGCTGGACGGCGCTCGCGAGCGCGCGCGGCGCCATCTCGCCGGCATCGGCGATCGGAATGATGAGCAAGGAGAGGACGGCAGCTGCGAGCTTCATGGGGCGCCTCCACCGGGACCTCCGGGGTGGTATCCGGCCGCAACATCATAGCCGCGGCGCGGCGCCTGCCACAAAATGGCGCTCCTATGCCAAGCCGTTCCCTGCAAAGACGCCAGCTCAGCCGGTCGAAAATTGACCTCTTCATCGACTGCCCGCGCTGCCTGTGGCTCGACGTCGCGCGCGGTATCCCGCGCCCGAGCGGGCCGCCGTTCACGCTCAACAACGCCGTGGACGCGCTGATGAAGGCGGAGTTCGACCGCTTCCGGACGGCGGGCGAGCCGCACCCGCTCTTCGCCTCGGTCGGCCTCGACGCGGTGCCCTTCCGCCATCCGGAGCTCGACCGCTGGCGCCACAACTTCACGGGCGTGCGCTGGCTGGACGAGGAGACCGGCTGGACGATGTTCGGCGCGGTGGACGACCTGTGGCAGGCACGCTCGGGGGAGATCATCGTGGCCGACTACAAGGCGACGGCGCGCAGAGAGACCCCGGGCGTGCGGCATCTCTACCCGTCGTACCGGCGGCAGATGGACGTCTACCAGTACCTGGTGCGGCGCCAGGGGCTCGAGGTCAGCAACCGCGGCTGGTTCGTCTACACGAACGGCGACGGTCGCGCGGTCGAGTGGGGCGAGAAGCTCTGCTTCACGACGACGCTCGTGCCCTACGACGGCGACGACGCGTGGGTCCTCGACGTGTTCCGCCGCGCGGTGGCGACGATCGGTGAGGACAAAGCGCCGCTGCCAGGGCCCGAGTGCGAGTACTGCGACTACGTGGCGAAAGCCGCGAGCTCGGCGCTCCCGTCGTGACGGCGGTCGAGCTGGAAGCGCTCACGCTCAGCCTCGCGGTCGCGGCGCGAAGCGTCCTCTTCAGCCTGCCGTTCGCGATACTGATCGCCTGGCTCCTGACGCGGCGCCGCTTCGTCGGGCGCACGGTGCTCGATGCATTCGTGCACCTGCCCCTCGTGCTGCCGCCCGTCGTGGTCGGCTACCTGCTGCTGGTCCTCTTCGGGCGACGCGGGCCGATCGGCGGCTGGCTCGACCGCGAGTTCGACGTGCAGCTCGTCTTCACGACGGCGGGCGCGGCGCTCGCGACAGCGGTGATGTCGTTTCCGCTGATGGTCCGCTCGATCCGCATTTCGCTCGAGACGGTCGACCGCCGGCTGGAGGAGGCCGCGCGCACGCTCGGCGCAGGCCCGCTCGACCGGTTCACGAGCGTAACGCTGCCGCTCATGCTGCCGGGCGTGCTGGCGGGCGTCGTGACAGCCTTCGCCGCGGGGCTCGGCGAGTTCGGCGCGGTCATCACCTTCGTATCAAACATCCCGGGGGAGACGCGGACGCTCCCGCTCGCGCTCTACACCGCGATCCAGACGCCGGGCGGGGACGCAGTGGCCGCGCGGCTCGCGCTCATCTCTTTCCTGCTCGGACTCGGCGGGTTGATGCTCGCCGAAGTCCTTTCGCGCCGGCTGCGGCGCTACCTCGGGCATTGATGCTCGACGTCGCCCTCCAGAAGCGCCAGGGGGACTTCGCGCTCGACGCGGCGTTCACCATCCCGGGGCCCGGCGTCGTCGCGCTGTTCGGCCGTTCCGGCTGCGGCAAGACGACGCTCGTCAACCTCATCGCGGGGCTGCTCGAGCCGGATGCCGGCACGGTGCGCCTTGGCGAGGCCGTGCTCGATGACACCGGTGCAGGCATCCGCGTGCCGGCGGAGCGTCGCCGGATAGGCTACGTGTTCCAGGACGCGCGGCTCTTCCCGCATCGCGACGTCGAGAGCAACCTGCGCTACGGGCTCGAGCGCGCGCCCGATGGCGGCCTCGTCGCCTTCGATGAGGTGGTCGCGCTCCTCGGCCTCGCGCCGCTGCTCGGCCGGCGGCCGCACCAGCTCTCCGGCGGCGAGCGCCAGCGTGTCGCGATCGGCCGCGCGCTGCTCGCGCAGCCGCGCCTGCTCCTGCTCGACGAGCCGCTCGCCTCGCTCGACGCCGCGCGACGCGACGAGGTGCTGCCGTTCCTCGAGCGTTTGCGTGACCGCTTCGAGATCCCGATCGTCTATGTGAGCCACCAGTTCGACGAAGTGCTGCGGCTCGCGACGCACCTCGTGCTGATGGACGACGGGCGAGTGGTCGCGAGCGGTGAGCTTGCGGCCGCCTGCCTCGACCCCGCGCTACGCACGATCGTCGGGCCCGACGCGATCGGCGCCGTGCTCGACGGCGAAATCGTCGGCCGCGAGGAAGAAGCGGGGTTCGCGCGCCTCCGGGTCGGCGGCGGAACGCTCCGCATCGTCTCCGACGAGCTGGTCGGCCGGCGCGTGCGGGTGCAGCTCCTCGCGCGCGATCTCATCCTCGCGCTTTGGGAGACGACGGGGCTGAGCGTCCGCAACTCGCTCGCGGCGACCGTGGTCTCGATCGCGCCCGACGGCCGTTACACGGACCTCGTGCTGCTCGACATCGGCGGGCCGCGCGTGATCGCCCGCGTCACGCAGTCGGCGACGCGCCAGCTCGGGCTGCAGCCGGGGCTCGCTTTGCGGGTGCTGGTGAAATCGGTTTCAATCCGGGGGCAGTCGCTTCGGACCTCGGAAACCATCTTGTGACAGCGACGTTACCGATCAATCGGCGGCAAGTGATCGCCGCCATGCTGGGCCTCACATGTCCGCGGGTTTGGGCAGCCACCCCGGCCGCCAGACAGTTGACCGTGTTCGCCGCGGCGTCGCTCACGGAAGTGCTCCAGGAAATTGCCGAGGCGTATCGCGCGAAGACGGGCGTCGCCACGCGCTTCTCGTTCGGGGCGAGCTCGGCGCTCGCGAAACAGATCGAAGCGGGCGCGCCGGCGGACGCCTTCGTATCCGCCGACGTCGAGTGGATGGACTACCTCGCAAACCACGGGAGCGTCGACCTCAAGACGCGGCGGAACGTCGCTGGCAACGAGCTCGTCCTCATCGCGCCGGCCGGCAGCGGAGTGAAGCTCGCAATCACGAAGGACTTTCCGCTGGCTTCAGCGCTCGGCAAAGGCCGCCTGGCGATCGCGGACCCGGCCTCCGTGCCCGCGGGCCGCTATGCGAGAGCGGCCCTCACGGCGCTCGGGGTCTGGGCGCAGGTGGAGCCGCACCTCGCGCCGGCGGAGAACGTGCGCGCGGCCCTCGCGCTCGTCAGCCGGGGCGAGGCGCCGCTCGGCATCGTCTATCGAACCGACGCCGCTGTGGACCCGAAAGTGAAGGTGGTCGCCGCGTTTCCAGCCGACTCGTATCCGCCGATCGTCTATCCGGCGGCGAAGCTTGCGAACGGCGCCGCCGAGGCGGCGGGCTTCGTCGAGTTCCTGGGCGGTCCAGAAGCGCAGGCGCTTTTCCACAAGCGCGGCTTCACGTCGCCGGAGAAATAAATAATGGGGACGGTCACTTTTAAAGGTGACCGTCCCCTTTAAAAGTGACCGTCCCCTTTATTTCCCCGGCGCAAGCAGGTACTCGATCACCGCGTCGAGCAGCTCGTCGTTGCTCGTGAGCGCATCGTGCTTCGCGCAGACGAGGTGGCTCCGGTCGGTTTCGAGTCCTTCCTGCTCGAATGACGGCACCTCCTTGCTCAGGTTCTGGCGCGACAGGAGCGAAGAGCGCGTCACGCTGCCGTCGCCCGCCTCGAACATCAGCGACTCGTAGTCCACCCCTGGAATCGGCTTGAGGATCTGCTCGGGGCGCAGGCGCGCGATCGACTCGCCCTCGATGTTCTCGAACACGAGGCGCCGCGGCGTCGGGACGCAATCGCTGCCGAGCAGCAGCGCCTTGATGAGCGGAACCGGCCCCGCCGGCACCATGAGCGACCAGGTGAAGCGGCGGGCGCGGTCGAGGCGCTTCTTGAACCAGGCCTCGAAAACGTCCTGCGCCGGCCAGATGTCGCGGCGACGGTCCATGCGGCGCTGGATCCGGTGATCGAAGATGGACCACTCGTAGCTCCGCCAGAAATCCACGTCGAACAGGTCGAAGTTGAGCGGCTTGCCCTGGACGTTGACGACCCAGTCCACGAGCGGGTGCGGGAAGAGCTGGTAGGTCGCGGGCATCGTCGCGACGCCCTCGGTCGGGAGCGCGGAGACGCCGACGCGATAACCGTTCAGGAACTTGTGCACCGCCGTGACCGTGCCCTGGTTCGGCGTGCCGAGGAGCACGATGCGCCGCAGCTTCGCGAGGCCGAGGCCGGTCACCGTGAAGACGTTGCCGCCGAGGACGTCGACCGTGCCGTAGCGCTCGTAGTAGCGCACGACAAGCCCGCCCATGCTGTGCGCGATGACGTCGACGCGGAGCGCGGGGTCGTTGTAGTCGCGCCGGATCTGCTCGATCAGCTCGTCGAGCTTCTGCGCGGTCTTCACGATGTCCTGGCGCCAGTCGTAGGTGAAGACGTAAAGGCCCGCCGTCTCCTCCGTCACCGGATGGCCCGGCTCGGTCAGCCGGTAGCCGCCGGCGTCGCGCAGGTCCTGGATGATGCGCCGGTAGAAGTCCTTGCCGACGGCGCCTTCGAAGATGCCGCCCGGCACGAGCCCGTCGTCGACCGGCTCGAGCGTCTCCGGGTCGATCCGGAGCGCGAGATCCTCGTAGTCGCTCGTCAAAAGCTTGCTGGTGCCACCGGGCCAGAGCTCGACACGGTCGCTCGAACGGACGAGCTTCGAGCCGAGAAGTCCGGGGATCAGGATGACCGGAATCCGCCCGGGCGTTGCGGACGGTGTCGCGTCGGATTGGGCCGCCGCCGGCTCAATGCTCGCGCATCCCGCGAGGAACGCGGCGCAACAGGAAATCCACACCCACGCGGCGAGGCGGCTCACGTGTAAGGGCTCCGGCCGACAGAACCGCGAGGTTATCATTACCCGGTGATCGAGTCGGTCTGTCATTGCGGCGCCGTGCGTCTCGAGGTGCCGCGCGCCCCGCGGCGGCTCACGAGCTGCAACTGCTCGATCTGCCGTAGGTACGGGTCGCTCATGGCTTATTACAAGGCGAGCGCGGTGCGGCTGAAATACCGGCAGGGCGACGTGCAGAAATATTCCTGGGGCGATCGCTGGCTGCACTTCGTCCGCTGCCGGACCTGCGGCTGCTTCATGCACTGGGAGCAGGCGAAGGAAAAACCGCGCGACCGGATGGGGGTCAACGCCAGGAACTTCGACCCCAGGGTCATCGCGAAGGCGAGGATCCGCCGTTTCGACGGCGCGAAGACCTGGAAATTCCTGGACTGAGCCTCAGGCCGGCTGCGTCGCGCCGGCGGGAGGCGATGCCGGCGCCGTGGCGGCCTGCGCAACGGCGGGCGGCAGCAGCTTGTACATCACGGGCGTCACGAGCCGCGCGAGCAGCGTCGAGCTGACGAGCCCGCCGATGATCACGATCGCGAGCGGCGAGTAGAGCCCCGAGCCCTGCAGCGCGAGTGGCGTCAGGCCGCCGATCGCCGTCAGCGAGGTGAGCAGGATCGGGAGGAAGCGCACCTCGCCGGCTTCCGCGATCGCGTCGTCGAGCGGCAGGCCTCGCGCGCGCAGCTGGTTCGTGAAGTCGACGAGCAGGATCGAGTTCTTGATCTCGATGCCGACGAGGGCAATCATGCCGATCATCGACGTGAACGAGAGCGTGTAGCCGGAGACGAAGAGCGCAACGAGCGCGCCAGTGATGCCGAGCGGCACGACGCCGAATACGATCAGCATCGAGCGGAAGCTGCCGAATTCGAGCACGAGCACGGCGAGGATCCCGAACACCGCGACCAGCATCGCGACGCCGAGTCCCGAGAAGCTCTCGCTGCGGGCCTGCACCTCGCCGCCCGCGACGTAGCGGTAGCCCGGCGGCCAATGCATCGCGTCGAGCCCCTTCAGCACCTGGCGCGTCAGCTCGTCCGTCGCGAATCCGGTCGCCGGCCAGGCTGTGACCGTCGCCGCGCGCTCGCGGTTGTAGCGGCGGATCACCGAGGCCGCCGTGCTGAACTCCGGGTTCGTGATCTGGGTGAGCGGCACCTGCTGGCCGGTGGCCGAGGACACCTGGATCGACTTCAGGAGGTCGAGCGTCGGTCGGCCGGAGATCGGGAGCCGGAGGTTGATGTTGTATTCGTCGCCATCCGGCTCGCGGAACTTGCCCGCGGAGACGCCCGCGACGGCGAGCCGGACCGTCCGGTCCGCCTCCACCGCCGGCACGCCGAAGAGCGCGGCCTTGTCGGTGTCGATGTGCAGGTCGATGTCCGTGCGCTGCAGCCGCATCGGGTTCATGACGTCGCGCGTGCCGGGAATCCCGTTGATCAGCTTCTCGACGTCCCCGGCGAGCAGGCGGAGCGTGTCGATGTCCGGGCCGATCACGCGGATCTCGATCGGCGCGACGACCGGCGGGCCGTTCTCGAACTGGTGCACGCTGATGCGCGCGCCGGGATAGCCCTCGAACTCCTTGCGAAGCTCATCGAGCAGCTGCCCCGCCTTGGCCGGATCGTAGGCGTCGACCTCGCCGAAGACCTCGGCGATGTTCGCGGCGGTGTTGCGCGAGAGGATGTTGTAGTAGATGCGCGGGTTCTCGTGACCGAGGTTCGAGAACCAGTACTTGATGCCCGGCGTCCTGGCGAGGCGGTCCTCGACGAAGTGCAGGGCGCGGTCGGTCTCGGCGAGGCTTGCGCCGTCCGGCGCCTCGATCACGACGCGGAACTGCGGGATGTCCGCGGTCGGGAACAGGCTGAAGCCGATGGCGGGCACGAGGAAGAGCGAGAGCACGAACACGCCGAGTGCGGCCGCGAGCGTCGCGCGCGGGCGGGCGAGTCCCCAGCGCAGCGCCGGGCCGTAGATGCCGTGGATGGCTCGCATCAGCGCGCCGAGCAGGCGATCGGCGATCTCATCGGAATGGTCGACGAATCCGCGCAAACGGGAGATCACGCCGGCCAGCCACGGAATCCGGGGCTCGCGCGGCGCACCACCGCGCAGCAGCCGGCTTGCGAGGAATGGGATGATCGAGAGCGCGACGAAGAATGACGCCAGGATCGTGAACAGCACCGCAGCCGGCAGCGAGCGGATGAAGTCGCCCGCGCCCTCGGGCAGGAAAAGGAGCGGCACGAAAGCGAGCAAGAGCGTGACCGTGCAGCCGAGCACGGCGAGCCAGATCTGGTCGGTCGCGGCGACGGCGGCCTCCCGGCGCGTCATGCCCCGGCGGATGTTGCGCGCGATGTTCTCGACGACGACGATCGAGTCATCCACGAGGAGGCCGAGCGCGACGACGAAGCCCGCGATCGAGAGCTGGTTCAGCGAGAAGCCGACGAGGTACAGCGCAGCCAGCCCGATCGCGAGCGACAGCGGGATCGAGATCATGACGATGCCCGCGGCGCGAAGGCCGAGCGGCAGCAGCGTCAGCGCGACGAGCGCGATCGCGACCGTGAAGTCGACCTGGAGCCGCGACAGGCGGTGCTCGACGTTCCGCGACTGGTCGAAGCCGCGCTCGAGCTTGATGTGGGCGGGCAAGGCCGCCTCGAACTCGGGCAGGCGCTCGTAGATCGCGTTCCGCACGTCGAAGACGTTGAGATTGTCCTTCATGCTCGCGGTGACGAACACCGCACGCTTGCCGTTGAAGCGGCCGAGGTAGCGCTCTTCCTCGGCGCTCCAGGAGACGTCTGCGATGTCGCGCAGCCGGACCACGCGCTCGCCGCGCGCGCTGACGACGGTGTTGCCGACCTCGTCGAGCGACTCGTAGCTGCCGGAGGTCTTCAGGTTGTAGCGGCGGAGACCGACGTCTACTGCACCACCCGGGATGCTCGCGTTCTCGCCCTGCACGGCCGTGATGACCTGGCCGAGGGTGACGCGCGCGCCGGCGAGGCGCTCGAGGTCGATCGCGACGCGCACTTCCGGCTCGGGGTAGGCCCAGGTGTCGGCGCGGCGGACGCCCGGCGCGGTCTCGATCAGCTCCTCGAGGTTCTCGGCCTGCTTGCCGAGTTCGCGCCAGTCCGCCGTCTCGCTGACGAGCGCCATCTGCACGATGTTGACCGTGCCCGGCGTGAACTGGCGGGTCTCGACCGAGAAGACGTCGGCGGGCAGCGACGGCCGCACGACGTTCAGCTCGCGGACGACCTCGTCGTACTTGCGGTCCGGGTCGGTTCCGTAGGTGAATTCGATCTCGATCAGCGCGAGGCCGTCGAGCGCGGTGCTGTTGAGGCGCTTGATGTCCTCGAGCTCGGCGAGCTGGTCCTCGATCGGGTCGACGACGAGGCGCTCGACGTCCTCCGGATCCGCGCCCGGGTACTGCACGAGCACGAGCGAGCCGGGGAACTTGAGCGAGGGGTCCTCCGAGCGAGGGATCGCGGAGAGGGCCCAGATTCCCGTCGCGATCAGGAGCGCGAACACGACGAGCGTGAACTGCCAACGCTTGACCGAGAAGGACCAGAGGCTCATCGCGCGTCTCAGGCGCCGCCGAGCACGCGCACGGGCTCGTTGTCGTCGAGCCAGGCCGCGCCCTCCGTGACGACCTGGTCGCCAAGGTCGAGCCCGGCGACCACTTCGACGCGGTCGCCGAGCAGCCGGCCCGTCCGGACCGAGACTTTGCGCGCGACGTTGCCCTTGGCGATGACGAACACGGTCGCGAGCCGGCCGTCCGCCTCGAGGAGCGAGGTGACCGGCACGACCGCGACGCTCTCCGCGTCGGGGTCGGCCACCGTGACCTTGGCGACGAGGCCCTGGACGAAGCGGGCGTCAGCGGCGTCCACCGACACCTTCATTTCATAGGTGCCGGTCTCCGGGTCGGCCGCCGCCGCGATCTCGATCACCTTGGCTGCGAAGGTACGGCCGGGATAGGCGTCGAGCGTGACTTCGGCAATGTCGCCCGTCTGCACACGGACGACGTCGCGGTCCGCGAGCGCGGCACGGACGATCCAGCCGCCCGACGTGTTGCCGACGACGAGCACGGGCTGGCCCGCGGCCACCTGCTCGTCCGGCTCCGCGAGCTTCCGGAGCACGACGCCGTCCGCCGGCGCCTCGATGCGCGCGTGGCGCGCGTTGAAGAGCGCGGAGCGCAGCTGCGCCTGCGCCACCTGGTGGGCCGTCGTCAGGTCCTCGACCTGCTCGCGCGTCGCGACCTCGTCGGCGAGGAGCGCCTTGCCGCGGTCGAGGTCGCGCGCGGCCTGGTCGGCGACGGCGCGCGCCTGCGTGACGGCGGAGGCGACCTCGTCATCCGCGAGCGTCGCCAGGAGCTGGCCCGCCTTGACCGGTGTTCCCTGTTCGACCGCGATCGTGCGGATGACGCCGCCGGTCTTGAACGCGAGGCGCACTTCGTCGGCCGGGGCTAGCACGCCGACCGCGCGCAGCGAAGCGGCGGCGGGCGCCTTCTCGACGGCGGCGACGCGCACCGGGGCCGCGGCCTTGGCCGTTTCCGGCTCCGCGTTGTTGCCGCAGCCCGCGAGGGCGAGCGCGGCGGCGATCGCCGCGAGCGAGGTTCGCTGGTATCTCATGGCTCCGTGCCTCCGATCGCGTACTCGACCTGGGCGAGCGCTCCCAGCGTTTCGAACCGCGTGACGTTCTCGTTGAGGCGCGCCTGCGTGAGCGCGCGCTGGGAATCGAGGTAATCCGCCTGCGAGACCTGCCCGAGGTCGCGCTTCTTCGCGACGATCGTGTACGCGGCCTCCGCCGCCTCGGTGCGGCGGGAGGCGGTCTCGAGCGAGGCCTCCGCGACTTCGAGGTCCGTGATCGCCGCCTGCACCTCGATGCGGATCTGCTGCTCGGCGAGCGCGCGGCCGGCCGCCAGCTCGGCGCTCTTGGCCTTCGCCTCGCGGATCGCGGCATGGTCGCCGCCGCCGTTGAAGAGGTTGAAGCGCACGATGAACGAGGCGAGGACGTAGGAGTCCTCGACGCTGTAGTCCCACTCTGCGCCCTGCGTGCCCGCGTCCACGGCGAACGCGAGCTGCGGCTTGAAGGCCGCGCGCGCCGCACGCTCGGACTCGCCCGCCGCTGCGATGCCCGAGTCGAGCTCGCGCAGCTCCGCGCGCCGCCCGACGGCGAGCGACTCGAGCGCCTCGCCGCGCGTCGTCGGCATCCGGAGCGCGAGGCGCGGCAGGTCGGTCGCATTCACCGCGACGGCCTCGGGCTCGCGCGCGAGCGGGGCGTTGCAGAGGAGGTTGAGGTATCGGCGCCCGAGGTCTTCCGCCGCGCGCGCGCGCAGGAGCTGCTGCGTGATCTCGAGGTGCTCGGCCTCGGCGCGCAGGCGCAGGTCACGCGTGACCTTGCCGTTGCGGAAGAGGCTGTCGTTCACGCGCTCGTTTTCCGCGGCGAGCTTCTCGGTCGACTTGAGGACTGCGATGGACTCGCGCGCGGCGAGCCAGCGATAGTAGGCCTGTCGCACGTCGCGGGCGAGGCGAAGCTCGTAAGCCTCGAGCCCGTGCCGCGAAGCCTGGTAGAGATCCTCCGCGCCGCGCTTCTGCGCGCCGAGCCGCGCGTCGTAGATCGGCTGCGACAGGCGCACGAAGCTCTCCTGCTCGCGCTCGCGCAGGAACTTGAAGTCGAGGCCGAGCGCAGGAATCTCGATCGTGCGGCCGCCGTTCGCCTCGGAGTAACGCAACTGCAGGTCGATCTGCGGCAAGTACTCGGCGCGCGCCTGGTCGAGGATCGCGAGGCGCTGGTCCACGTTCGCTTCCGCCTGGTCGAGGCCGAGGTTCGCCAGCAAGGCTTCGGCGACGAGCCCGTCGGTCACGCGCGCGACTTCGGGCGCGTCGTCCGCACGCGCGCTTCCGGCGAGCGCGAGACCCGCCAGGGCGGCGAGGGCGACGCCCTTCAACTGTGCACTTGTCGAGGCATTAGACATGTGTCAATTCGCGGGCGAAAAAAATCAGGCACTGGATTTCGCGGCCAGCATGTAGCGCAGCATCGCGAACGAGCCTTCCATCAGCTTCGGCGTGTCGACGCCGTGGTGCGCGATCTCGACCGACTTGTTGATCGCGATCTGGATGAGGCCGTGCGTGAACGCCCAGAGCATGACGCTGACCTGCATCGGGTCGCCGATGTCCTTGCGGATCGTGCCGTCGGCCTGGCCCTGGCTCAGCGCCTCGACGATCACGGCCATCACGGCGTCACCCGCGGCCGCGCAGGCGTCCTCGGCGGGGTAGCCCTCGGCCTGGTGCGCGTGGAAGCGGCTGCAGGCGTCGAAGCGGTACGGCATTTCCTGCTGGAAGAGGACGTACGCACGGCCGATGGCCTGCACCTTGTCGAGTCCCTTCGCATGCTTGCGCGCGGCTTCGACGAAGCGTCCGCGAAGGTCGATGAGCGCGCGCTCGGTGATCGCGTGCAAGAGGTCGTTCTTGTCGCGGAAGTAGACATAGAGGAGGGCGCGCGAGAGGCGCGCGCTCTTAGCAACGCGGTCCATCGAGACGGCATCCCAGCCGAGCTTGGCGTAGAGCTCCTCGGCCGCGTCCACCATCTCGGCGCGGCGGCGCTCTTTTTCCTCTTCCCGGCGGATGGTCACGTAGGACATGCGGCTACCCTACCCGTGATTTGACACACTGTCAATAACAAGACACATGTATATCGAACTATCGGTTCCAGGCAGACCGTCCAAGAGGCATGAGGCATCGATTCGCGATGCTGGCGGCCGCCCTTGGCTTGTCGCCGGCTCCTGCATTCGCCGCCAACACGGGCGTCACGGTGCATGTGCTGCACGACACCTCGCCGATGCGCGGCGTCGCGATTTCCTCCGAAGGTGCAAGCGCAACCACGGACATCCGGGGACTCGCGCACCTCTCACTCGAGCCGGGGCCGCACGAGCTGCGTCTCGAGCGCCCGGGATTCATCGCAGTCGGCGTGCCGGTCGATCTGATCGAAGGGCAGGACACGCCAATCGTCGTGCGCCTCACGGCGGAGCCATCGGAGGAGGAAGCGCTGGTCGTGACAGCCGCTCGCTCGGGCACCGTCGTTGGCGACCAACCGACGCGCGTCGAGGCGGTGCCCCAGGAAGAGATCGAGGAAAACCTCACGGTGCAGCCCGGCAACCTGTCGACATTGCTCGCGGAGCTCGCCGGGGTGCGCATGGCGCCGACCGCACCCGGACTCGGCGGTGCGACGCTGCAGATCCGCGGACTCCCGGGTCGCCACTCGGAGCTGCTGTCGGATGGCCTGCCTCTGATCGGCGGCGAGCCGGCAGGCTTCGGCCTGCTGCAGACGCCGCCGCTCGACCTGGAGCGCGTCGAGGTGATCAAGGGCGTCGCGTCCGCGCTGTACGGCGGTTCCGGCCTCGGCGGCGTCATGAGCCTGACTTCGCGGAAGCCCGGGGGCGAGCCCGAGCTCCTGGTCAGCCGCAGCTCGCGCGACTCAACCGACGCGGTCGGCTACGGCGGCGGCATGCTCACGCCGAATCTCGGCTGGACGCTCACGGGCGGCGCCAGCTTCCAGGAGCGCGAGGACATCGACCACGACGACTGGGCCGACCTCGCACACACCGATCGCTGGATGATCCGGCCGCGTCTCTATTTCGACGACCACGACGGACGCTCGCTGTTCGTGACTGCTGGCTACGTCGACGAAGACCGCCGAGGCGGCACCGTGCCGGGCGGCACGCTGCCCGACGGCACGGAATTCGCGGACACGCTCGAGACGCAGCGGCTCGATGGCGGCGCTGTCGGGAGCCTGACGCTCGACGGCGGCAACATCCTGACCGCGCGAATCGCCGCGGTGTCGTCCGATCGTGACAAGGCGTATGGCGCGACCCGCGTGCGCGACGCGCAAACGACATACTTCGGCGAGACGACGCTCGCCGGCCGCACCGGCGGGCACTCCTGGGTCGCGGGCGCGGCGCTCGAAGGCGATCGGCTCTCGACCACGGACGTTCCCGGCGTCGGCTACGCGTACACGGTGCCTGCGGTATTTGCGCAGGACGAAATCGCGCTCGGCACGCACGCCATCCTCTCCGCGAGCGGCCGCGTCGACTTCCACAGCGACTATGGGACGTTCTTCAGCCCGCGGCTCGCCGTGGTGTTCCTGCCGACGGATGCGTGGACGCTGCGGGCCTCGGTCGGCAGCGGATTTGCGGCGCCGACGCCATACGTGGACGAGATCGAGACCGTGGGCCTCGCGGCGCTCGACCCGTTGACGGGCCTCAAGGCGGAGCGGGCGGGCAGCGCGTCGCTCGATGCGCAGTGGCTTTCCGGCAACTGGGAGGCGAATTTCAGCGTGTTCGGCTCCGAGATCCGCCATCCCCTCGACCTGCGCGCGGGCTCGGCGCCCGGCAAGCTCGGGCTTTTCAATGCCGGCGCGCCCCGTCGCGTCGTCGGTGCCGAGTCGCTGCTGCGCTACGTCAACGGCGCGATGCACGTCATCGCGAGCTACACCAGGCTCGATGCGACGGAAGGTGCGCCGCAGGGGGGACGACAGGATGTCGACCGCGTGCCGCGCGAAACGGCCGAGCTCGCGGCGCTCCTCGAGGACGAGGCGCGCGGCCGCATCGGGCTCGAGCTGTCATGGACCGGTCCGCAGTTCCTCGAGGACAACCCTTACCGCGCCGAGAGCCCGTCATTCTTCGAGTTGAATGCGCTCGCCGAGCTCAAGCTGGGCGAGACGTCGATCTTTCTGAATGCGATCAACCTGACCGACGTCCGCCAGGGCGACTACGATCCCTTGCTGCGTCCGTCACCGGGTCCCGCCGGGCAGCCGGTTACGGAACTCTGGGCGCCGATCGCCGGCCGCACGTTCAACCTCGGCGTGCGCTTCGAGTTCTAGGCGCTCTCGTCGAGCAGCTTGTCGACGAGCGCCGTCAGCTCGCGGTTCTGCTCCTCGTAGTGCTCGCCGGTGGCCGGGCCCGAGAACCCCGTGTGCACCGCGCGGACGACGCCCTTCCGGTCGATCACGAACATGGACGGATAGCCGTGGAAGCCTTCGAGCTGCGGCAGCTTCTCCAGGACGTTGCCGTCGGTCACGCTGCCCGCGATCAGCACTGGATACGGAATCGCGAATTCCTTAGCGAAGTCTCCCGCCGCCTTGGCGGAGCTCGCGAAGTCCTCGGTGCGCTCGAACATGAGCTGAATGACCTCGAGGCCGCGGGCCTGCCGGCTCGCCAGCAGCTCCTTGAGGAACGCGGCCTCGTCGTGGCAGTTCGGGCACCAGCTGCCGCCGATGGTGATGAGCACGACCTTGCCGTCGTAGCGCTCGTCGGGGAAATCGTGGAGCTTCCCTTCGATGTCCGGGAAACTGAACACCAGGTGGTCGACACCCGGCTTGAGCGCGGTCGGATTCGCCTTGGCGTCGAGCTTCGCGTTCGGGTCGCGCCGGCCCGTGAAAGTGTCGTGCGAGCCGCCCGCCGTGTACTGGTCGCCGGACAGGACACCGTCGTTGCGCAGGCGCGCGAGGTAGAGATACGCGCTGCCGCCGTCGAAGCGCGAGAGGAAGAGCGTGTCGCCGCGCGCCTCGCCGGCGATGTAGCGGTCGTCGCCGGACGTCCGGAGCACGGTGCCCGTGACGACGTAGCCCTCCTGCTTCAGCTCGGCAATGGCCATACTTTCCTTGCCGTCATCATCGCGGTAGGTCAGCGCCCAGCGGCCCGAAAAATCCATTGGCTCGGCAACGGGCTTCGGGAAGAATCGCCAACCCTCGTCGGGCATCGCGACGAGGCGGAATTCCTTCACGACGCCGCGCGGGCGCAGGATGAAGAGCGTGCCCTCGAAGCGGCCATCCTGGTAGGTCGCCTCGATCCGGTTCTGGTAGCCGGCGATCTTTACGGAGAGCTGGTTGCCCTCGAGCTGGACATCGCTCGAGCGCGCGCGCTCGGGCCCGTTGATGAGGTAGGCGACGGGCTTGCCATCCTCGCGCGCGAGCTCGAGGCCGAACGGCAGGTCACCGCCTTCCGTCGACACGACAACGCGATAGACGCCGAGCGGCGGCGCCTCGGTCCGGCTGCAGGACATCAATGCCGCGGCCAGGACGAGCAGGCAGGCCGTGAATTCGCGAGCGCGATTGCCGGCGCGCATCACAGGGTCGACGCGGGCCGCGGAAACCCGTCGGGCCCGGCGCGCCAGGGCTCCCAGGCGATCCCGATGCGGCCGATCGCGATGTCGGACTTGCGCGGCGCGATGCGGAGCTTCTCGAGCTCAACGCTCGCGGGGTCGAGGCTCGCCGCGAGCGAGCCGGCTTCCTGCTCGATCCCCTTCAGAAGCTCGTCGCGCTCCGTCGTGAGCGACTCGAGGCTTTCGTCCGCGCGCTCGACGTCGCCACGCTCGCTGAAGACCCGTCCCGCCGATCGCGCCGCCGTGCCCGCCCGCGTCGCCGCGCTGCTGCGGCCGCCGAAGATCGCGCCGAGGATCGAGGTCCCGATCGACACGGCCGTGTCGAGCTTGCGCTGCGAGTACTGCGCCTTCTCGCGCTCGACGCGATCCGATGCGCGCCGGAGGCGGTCCTCCAGCGACTTCAGCTTCGCCGCATGCTTCTCGCGGAGCTTCGCGACCTCGCGGTCGCGCTGCTCGCGCAGCGACTGTGCGACCCGCGCGCGGAAGTCGCCCTCGCTCTCGCCGGGATTCGAGGTGAGCTTCAACGACCTGGCCGAAAGGACCTCAACGGCGCCGTTCTGGTACAGCGAAGCGGCGAGCGCCTTGCCCCATTCCGCATAGTTCTTGGCGGCGAGGGCGGTGGCCGGAAGCTCCGAGAAAGACGCACCGTCGACCGGCGTCTGCGCCGACACGGCATCGAGGTTCGGCACCGCGACGGCTTCCGTCCAGGATGGAGCGCCGTCACCGTCGGGAAGCTGCGCGACCCAGGCATTGCATGTCCAGCTGTCGATGCCCGCCGGCTTGTCGGCGAAGTGCAGCTCCGCTGTCGCGACGACGCGCGGCCGGTAGGTGAGCTCGCCGCTCCCGGGCTTCGCGGCGAGGAAGAATTCCTGCACGCCCGCGGGCACTGACGGCCGCGCGGACGGTTTCGCGGTGGGCGCCGATGCGGCGGCCGGCTCCGCGGCTTTCGCGGGCCTGCGATCCGCCATGAGCCGTGCGATCTCGGGCTGCGTCAGCGGGCCGCGCAGCCAGGAGAGCGCCCAGCGCGTTCGAAAGAGGATCGGCGCATCGTCGTTGACGTTCCGGAGCAGGAAGACGCGCGGCGCGATGCCGGACATGAGTTTCTCGAGCGCGCTACGGTCGAATCCGGCGCCGGCCTGAGCGCTCAGGAGCCCGTCGATCACGCGCTGCTGGTCGCGCTCGGTCTGCAGGCGCCCGATGAACCAGGTGCCCGCGTTCGAGAGTCCCTTGTAGTCGAGGTCGACCGGGTTCTGCGTCGCGAACACCACGCCGAGACCGAAGGCGCGCGCCTGCTTCATGAGGGTCAGCATCGGCAGCTTCGAGGGCGGCATCGCCGTCGGCGGGAAGTAGCCGAAGATCTCGTCCATGTAGAAGAGGGCGCGCAGCGCCGTGGTGCCGGGCTGCCGCCGCATCCAGGCGACGAGCTCGTTCGCGACCAGCGTGACGACGAACATGCGCTCGGCGTCGGTGAGGTGTGCGATCGACACGATCGAGATGCGCGGCTTGCCCTCCGGCGTGAAGAGGAGCCGCTGCACGTCGAGCGCCTCGCCCTCGAGCCAGGCGCCGAATCCGGGCGAGGCGAGGAGGTTGTTGATCGCCATCGCAAGCTCGAGCCGATCTTTCGCCGGATAGAAGGTCTCGACGTCGAACACGCCGACCTTGTCGAAGGACGGCTTCTGGATCGCGCCGATGAGCCCGGCGAGGTCGAGCGCATTGCCCTTGTCCCAGGCGGCGGCGACGATCGCGGACAGCAGGATGTGCTCGCGGCTCTTGAGCGGATCCGCCGCGATGCCGACGAGGCCGAGAAGGCCAGAGACTGCCGCGGAGATCCGCTCGCGCGTCGCGCCCGAATCGCTTCCGGCCGGCGGCGGCGCGAAGGAGCGCAGGATCGAGAGCGGCAGGCCCGCGTTGCTGCCCGGCGTGTAGATCGCGATGTCGACCGAGCCGCGGAAGCGCCGGATGCGGTCGCCGTCCTCGCCCCATTCCGCGAGCCCGTTCTTCCAGGTCTCGGCGGTCTTCGCGGCGAGAGCGTCGACCGTCATGCCCTTGCGTCCCGCCTCGGCCGGATCGATCCAGGGCTGGAATTCCGCGGCGGAAAGGCCCGGGAATGTCAGCATCAGGTTCGCGATGTCGCCCTTGGGGTCGATCACGAGCGCGGGAATGCCGTCGAGCGCCGCTTCCTCGATCAGGGAGATGCACAGTCCCGTCTTGCCGCTGCCCGTCATGCCGACGCAGACCGCGTGCGTCGTCAGGTCGCGCGAGTCGTACATCAGGGGTTCGGCGGCGAGCTGGTCTTTCGCGGGGTCGTAACCGCGGCCGAGATAGAAGGCGCCCAGCTTTTCGAAGTCCGCCACGGCGCGATTATACGCACCGGGGAAAGGTGGTACTTTGGCGCCTTGCATGAACCCCGAAGTCACCGCATTCCGCCACGAATCGTCGGGGACCTGGAGCTACGTCGTCGCCGATCCTGCGGCGAAAAAGTGCGCGATCGTCGATCCCGTTCTCGACTTCGACCCGAAGTCCGGGCGCAGCACGGCGACGTCTGCCTCCGCGCTCGCGGCCTTCGTGCGCGGGAAATCGCTGGCGAACGAATGGATCCTCGAGACGCACGCGCACGCGGATCACCTGAGCGCAGCGCCGTGGCTCAAGGCGGCGATCGGCGGGACGATCGCGATCGGCGAGGGCATCCGCGAAGTGCAGCGCTCGTTCCGTTCGATCCTCAACCTCGAGCCGGAATTCGCGGTGGACGGCCGCCAGTTCGACCGCCTGCTCGCCGACGGCGAGGAGTTCGCGATCGGCGGCGTGCCCGTGCGCGTAATCGCGACGCCCGGCCACACGAGTGACAGCCTGAGCTACCTCGCGGGCGATGCGGTCTTCGTCGGCGACTCGATCTTCATGCCGGACAGCGGCACGGCGCGCTGCGACTTTCCCGGCGGAGACGCGGATCGCCTCTACGCCTCGATCCGCCGGCTCTACGAGCTGCCGGGCACGACGCGCGTGTTCGTCTGCCACGACTACAAGCCGGGGGGCCGCGAGGCGCGTTGCGAGACGACGATCGCTGACGAGCGCGCGTCCAACGTCCACCTGAAGGACGGCACGAGCGTCGAGGAATTCACGGCGATGCGGCGCAAGCGCGACGCTACGCTCGAGATGCCGGCGCTCATCTATCCTGCCGTGCAGTTCAACATCCGCGGCGGCCGGCCGCCGCCGGCGGAGGCAAACGGGCGCAGCTACCTCAAGCTCCCGCTGACCGGGCCGGACTCCTGATCGCTGAAGCCGGCCGATTCGCGCGGTTCTATGCCTGACTGGCGCGTTCACTCAACCCCGATCGACGCCACAACGCAGCGCTGGGAGCTGCGCGATGGCGACGACGGCGCGCTGACGTGGGACGGCGTCATACGTCACTGGCACGAGAGCGAGGCGTTTCGCAGGTTCTGGCGTGCGAGCCTGCGCGAAGTCGAGTTCGGCGCTTACGCCTGGGAATGTCCGCCGGTAAAAAAGGGGACGACGTCGCATCCGTTCGAATGCGTCTTCGTTTCGAGCCCGCTGCTCGACACGATGCCGCCGGATCCGCAGGCGTTTGCGGAGCACTTCCGGCCAGGCGCTGATGTCGTGACTTTCGCCAATCTCGGCGGCGACGCCGTGCTCGTCGCCCCGTGTCCCGGCGGCCCGGGCAGCAACTTCTCGCACCTCGCGAGCTTCACCCGCACAGCCTCCGCTCTACAGCAGGACGCGCTCTGGAAAGCGGTGGGCGTGGCCATGGATCGTCGAACCGGATCGCGTCTGGCCTGGCTCAGCACGGCGGGACTCGGCGTCGCCTGGCTGCACGTCCGGCTGGATGACCGCCCGAAGTATTATCGCCACCTCGCGTATGCGCGCGCACCCTCGCCCTGAACACTCGTTCAGCGGTCCACGCACGCTATTTGCCGTCCGACGCGCGGGTTGCGTTAGACTCGGCGCGGGGTTCGGGATTTTCGGGTTCTGCAAGGGGGGAATTCATGCATATGGCCAAGATTCGTAATCCGGCTGTGCAATCGCCGATTGCGCGCCACGTGGCGCTCGTTCTGCTTGCCGCGGCCGCCATTTCAACGGCTCCGGCACGCGCCCAGACCGCGCCGCAGGGTTCGACCGCCAGCGGTGGCGAGTCCAACGTGCTGACCGAGGTGGTGGTGACCGGCACTCGCCGGACCGACCGCAGCGTCACCGATTCTGCCTCGCCGATCGACATCATCAGCTCGGCCGACCTCAAAGCGCAGCCGACGGCCAACATGCTCGACACGTTGACGAACATCGTGCCGTCGTTCTTCGTCGGCAAGAACACGATTTCCGATGCCTCGACGTTCGTGCGTGCGCCTTCGCTGCGCGGACTGCCGTCTGACCAGGTGCTGGTCCTCCTAAACGGCAAGCGTTTCAATCGATCGGCATTGGTCCAGGTCTATAACGGCGGCGATACGGGCCTGTCTTTCGGGTCCCACGGGTCGGACCTCGCGTCGATTCCTTCGATCGCCGTCAAGAAACTCGAGGTGCTGCGCGATGGCGCGACGGCGCAATACGGGTCGGACGCCATTGCTGGCGTGCTGAATTACGGATTGCGTGACGACACGGGCTTCGAAGCCGTCGCACGCTATGGTCAGTACCAGAAGGACAGCGACGGCGAAAGCCAGCAGATCGCCATGAATTTCGGCATGGCGCTCGGCGAACATGGCTTCGCCAACCTGTCGGCCGAGTACAACGATGACGGCCAGACTAGCCGCGGCGTGACACGCCCGACCGCCGTCGCTTTTGCCGAGGAGAACCCGGATCTCGCCAACACGTTGCCGCATTACCCGCTGCCGGCGCAGATCTGGGGCAACTCACCGACGCACGGCTACAAGCTCCTGCTGAATTCCGCGCTGGATGTGAGCGATAACAGCAAGGTGTACCTGTTTGCCAACTATGCGGACAGCCACAC
>DATJFN010000102.1:0-13936 GCA_035495635.1 Steroidobacteraceae bacterium
GAGCTGAAGCGAGATCCAAACTCCAAACATGTCCGGTGTTACCCGGACGGCTGGACGCTTGGTTACTCGCAGTGGCGCCCATATGGACACCTGACGCGAGTCCCCACACAAATTACCTGCTGCTTTTTAAAGAGCGCCCGGGCAACAAGAGTGCTCGGGAGAGCCGCCGATTATGCCCGGCGCTTGGGGCCCCGTACAGCGCCTTGAGCGCCGCACGAACCCGCCCGGGTCGTCCTATCCAGGACCACCCGAGGTCAGGGGGCGCGCAGTATAGCCCCCTCCTAGAGGGAGTCAACGGGTTTTGGCGTCCTTTTTCTGCTTGATCGTGACCCGCGCAAAGCCACGCTTTCCAGCCTGCAGGAGATGGGGCTCACCGGCCGTCAGGACGACGTCCCGGGACGCGATTTTCTGGCCGTCGACGCGCACGGCGCCCTGGTCGATGAGGCGGTAGGCGGCACTCGCGCTTGCGGCCAGCCCTGCTTCCTTCAATGCATTCGCCAATTTGGCGAAATCGCCCTCTACGTAGATGACCTGCTCTGGAATTTGGTCCGGCAAGGCCCCGTCGCGGAAGCGGGCGATGAATTTCTCCTGCTCAGCCTTGCCGGCCCCCGCCCCGTGATAAGTGTCCACGATCTCAACCGCGAGCTCGAACTTGGCATCGCGGGGGTTTTTCCCGTCTTCCACGGCCTTGCGCAATTTCCGGATGTCTGAAAGCTGCCGTTTCGACAGCAATTCGAAGTAGCGCCACATGAGCTCATCGGAGATGGACATGAGCTTGCCGAACATGTCCGCGGCCGGCTCGTGGATGCCGATGTAGTTGTTGAGGGACTTCGACATCTTCTGCACGCCGTCCGTCCCCTCGAGGAGCGGCATGGTGAGGACGACCTGCGGCTCCTGTCCGTAGTCGGCTTGGAGCGAGCGGCCGACGAGCAGGTTGAACTTCTGGTCCGTGCCGCCGAGCTCGACGTCCGCCTTGAGAGCAACCGAGTCGTAGCCCTGCACCAGCGGGTACAGGAATTCGTGCACGGCGATCGGCTGGTTCGACTTGTAGCGCTTCGCGAAATCGTCGCGCTCGAGCATGCGGGCGACCGTGTACTTGGCAGCCAGCTCGATCATGCCGGCCGCCCCCATCGCGCCAAACCAGCGTGAATTGAAGTCGATTACCGTCTTTTCGGGATCGAGGATCCTGAAAATTTGTTCCTGGTAGGTGCGCGCGTTCGCCTGCACTTCCTCGGGCGTCAGGCGCGGGCGGGTCGCATTCTTGCCGGAAGGGTCGCCGATCATCCCGGTGAAGTCCCCGATCAGGAAGATCGCCGTGTGCCCCAGCTGCTGGAACTGGCGCATCTTGTTGATGAGGACCGTGTGCCCAAGGTGCAGGTCCGGCGCGGTTGGATCGAATCCCGCCTTGACCCGGAGCGGCTTGCCTCGCGCCAGCTTCTTCGTGAGGTCGGCTTCGGTCAGGAGCTCGGAGGCGCCGCGACGCAATTCTTCCAGTTGTTGACCCGGCGCCAGCATCGATCCCCCCGTGCCGGCAGCCCGCTGCGGCATGCCTGCAATTCTGTGAGCCGGGCCTTGCCTTGGCAATCGCCGGCGGCGTCCGCGAACGCAAGATGTGTGACGGACTACAAAAGCCAGTCAATCAATGGGTTGACCTGACTTCCTACATTGAATTACCGTCCCGCCTCTGACTCCCCCGAAAGGGCCGCTGGTGACCCGACCCTTCCTTGCCAAAGCTGCTGCCGAAGTCGCTGCCGTCGCTGAACCGCGGCGGCTCGGCATCATCGCCTCCTGCGTCGTCGCGGGCGCGATCCTTTCGGCGGCCGGCGCGCAATTCCGCAATTCCCTGATCGATACCACGATGGATCGCCACGACGCGATCGTCGCGGATCCGGTGCCCGCGGTCGCCGCGGCGCCATTCGAGTTCGTCGCCGTCACGATCGGCCGCAACGACACGCTCGACCAGGTCTTCCGCGGATTGCAGTTGAAGCTTTCCGACCTTGCGGCGCTCCGGAACCTGCCGGAGGTGCGCAGGAGCCTCGACATGATCCGCCCCGGCGACGTCATCCAGATGACGCACTTGAACGGCGAGATCAAGTCGCTCTCGCGGCGCATCAACGAGACGGCGACGCTTTCCGTGACCCGCCCCGACGGCGTCTTCAACGCGACCGTCGTCGAGAACCCGCTGGAGATGCAGGAGACGACGCTGCGCGGCACCGTCGACAGCTCGCTCTACGTCGCGGTCAACGCCGCCGGCGGCACGGACCGGCTCGCGGTCGAGCTCGCCGACGTCTTCAAGTACGACATCGACTTCGTGAACCAGGTGCAGCCCGGCGACCAGTTCGTCGTGGCGCACGAGCAGCAGTACCAGGACGGCGACTTCGTGCGCGACGGCGACATCCTCGCGGCGGAGTTCGTGAACAGCGGCAAGACCTATCGCGCCGTGCGCTACGTCGGGCCGAGCGGCCGGACGGACTACTACACGCCGGATGGCCGTCCGGTGCGCAAGGCCTTCCTGCGCTACCCGGTCGACTACGCCCGCATCAGCTCGGGCTTCAGCCTGGCGCGGCGCCACCCGGTGCTGAACCGCGTGCGGGCCCACAAAGGCATCGACTTCGCGGCGCCGACCGGCACGCCGATCAAGGCGGCGGGCGCGGGACGCGTCGTCAGCCGCGGCCGGAGCGGCGGCTACGGCAACGTCGTCGTGCTCGCGCACAGCGGCGGCGTCACGACGCTCTACGGCCACATGTCGCGGTTCGCGAAGGGGCTCTCGGTCGGCGACCGCGTGTCGCAGGGACAGGTGATCGGCTATGTCGGCATGACGGGCCTCGCGACCGGGCCGCATGTGCACTACGAGTACCGAGTGAACGGCGTGCACAAGAACCCGGCGAAGGTGACGGTCGCCAAGGCCGACCCGATCCCGGCAAGCCTCATGGCGGACTTCAAGGCGCAGACCGCACCGTTGCTCGCACGCCTCGACGCGCAGCCGGCGCCGGCCGTTCAGGTCGCAAGCGCAATCGCCGGCGCCCGCGGCAAGTCCTCAGGCGGAAAATAAAGGGGACGCGCCCCTTTAGCGTCGAGGTTTCAAAACCGGCGACGTCACTTCGCTAAAGGGGCGCGTCCCCTTTATTTTTTCAGGTTGAGAACGACGACCCGCAGCCGCAGGTCGTGGTCGCATTCGGATTGCGGATGACGAACTGCGAGCCTTCGAGGTCCTCGCGATAGTCGATCTCCGCGCCCGCGAGGTACTGGAACGAGAGCGGATCCACCAGGAGCGTCACACCCTGGTTCGGGAACTCGGCGTCGCCTTCCTCGACCTTTTCGTCGAACGTGAATCCGTACTGGAAGCCGGAGCAGCCGCCGCCGGAAACGAATACGCGCAGCTTGAGCCGCGGGTTGCCTTCCTCGCGGATGAGCTCGCCGACCTTGCGCGCTGCCGCATCGGTAAAGACGAGCCGGTCGCTGCCCTGCGCTGTTTCCAAGTTCATTGCCTTTCGATTCTAGGTCCGTGCGCCCGCGGGGTCAAAGAGCCGGCGCATCCGCGCCGCCTTCCACGCGCCAGTCGAAGGTCTGCTTCGTCGGCTCGGGGTTGCGCCCGAGCCGGTACTCGACATGGAGGCGCTCCGGCTGGAATTCCACCGGCAGCACGATCGGCACCTCGATCTGCTGGAAGAAGCGCAGCGAGAACGGGAACTGCTTGCGCTTGTCGATCTCGAGGTCTTCGAGCGCGAGCGTCACGGGAATCGTGCCCTGCAGGCCTTCGACCGCGAAAGTCACGGCGCCGTTCGCGATCGTATCCCGCGTCGCGGCCTGCACCAGCGTGATGAGCACCACGAAATGCCGCTCCTCGTCTTCCGCGCGCACGCGCAGCTCCTGCACGCGCAGCACGCCGGAGCCGTACTGCCGGACGACGAGGCCGCGGTAGAACTGCAGCTCCTGCTTCTGGCGCGCGGTCTCCGCCTGAAGCTCGCCCATCATCTGCTGGGCGTCCGTCTGCGCCTGCTGGTCGACCTTCTGGCCAAGCTCGGCGACTGTGACGCGATGGCGGAGCGTCGCGTTGTCCGCCTCGAGCGCCTGAGTGCGCTTTCGAAGGTCGAGCCGCTCGAGCATCGAGCTCACGACGAAATAGCCCGCGCTGGCGCGGCCGAGCTCGAAGGCACCCCAGGCGAGCCCGATGATGCCAACGACGATCAGCGCGATCTTCCAGCCCGCCATGCGGGCTTTCTCGCTCAAGGCCGGACCCCGCTAGAATCGCCGCGATAACGGGAGCGCGGCCGCATGCACTGGATCAAGGCCTGGCACGTCGTCTTCATGGTCACCTGGTTCGCGGGACTCTTCTACCTGCCGCGGCTCTTCGTATACCACGCCGCGACGAGCGACAGCGCCGGGATCGAGCGGTTCCGCGTCATGGAGCGGCGCCTGTTCGCCATCATGACGATCGGCGCGGCGCTGACGGCCGCCTTCGGCATGTGGCTCCTCGCGCGCGAGCCGGTCCTGCTCGATACGGGGTGGCTCCGCGCGAAACTCGCGCTCGTCGCACTCCTCATCGGCTACCACGCCTGGCTCGGCAAGCTGGTGCGCGACTTCGCGGCGGGACGCAACGCGCACAGCCCGCGCTGGTATCGCTGGTTCAACGAAATCCCGACGCTGCTCCTCATGGGCATCGTGCTGCTCGCGGTCGCGCGCCCGTTCTAGGCGTTCGGCTCCGCGCCGCGCTCGCCCATCCGCTCGCGCCACCAGTCGGGGTACGGCGGCAGCCCTTCCGGAAACGCGTGCCGGCCGAGCTCGTGGAGCGCGCGCGAGTAGACGTGGCGCTTGAAGAAGATGACGTCGTGCACGGCGTCCCACCAGTCCACCCAGCGCCAGCGGTCAAACTCAGGCGGCTGCTCGGTCGCGTCGAAGCGCAGCGCCGAGTCTCCGACGCCGAGCTTCAGGAGGTACCAGCGCTGCTTCTGGCCGATGCAGAGCGGGCTCGAGTCGCGGCGCACGAACTGCGGCGGCAGGCGGTAGCGCAGCCATGACTTCGTGCGCGCGACTTCCTCGACCTGTTCCGGCCGCAGGCCGACCTCCTCGGTGAGCTCGCGGTAAAGCGCCTGCTCGGGCCGCTCGCCGTGGCGGATCCCGCCCTGCGGAAACTGCCAGCCTTTCGCACCCACGCGCCCGCCGATGAAGACCTGGCGGTCGTCATTCATGAGGATGATGCCGACGTTCGCGCGGTATCCGTCGGCGTCGATGTAGTCGGTTTCCCGATCCATTCCGGTGATTTTAATCGGCTACAGTGCGCGCATGGGGAGGATGCGCGCGGGGACGCTGATCGCGCTCTTGGCCGTGGCCGCGATCGCGGCCATCGCCGCCTCGCTCGCATTCGGCAGCTCCGGGATCGACTCGCCCTGGGAGCGGCTCGCGGCCGGCGACCCGCTGGTTCGCACGATCGTCTGGGAGCTGCGCCTGCCGCGCGCGCTCGCGGCTTTCGGCGCGGGCACGGTCCTCGCCCTCGCCGGCGTCCTGATGCAGGCGCTGCTGCGCAACCCGCTTGCGGATCCCTACGTGCTCGGCGTGTCGGGCGGCGCCGCGGTCGGCGCGCTCGGGATGATGCTCGTCGGGCTCTCGGGCGTCGCCGTCGACAGCGGCGCGGCGCTCGGCGCCTTCGGAGCGATGCTGCTCGTCTTCGCAGTGGCACACGGTCCCGGCGGCTGGACGACGACGCGACTCCTGCTCACCGGCGTCGTGGTCGCGGCCGGCTGTGGTGCCATCGTGAGCCTCCTGTTGTCTCTGTCCGATGACCTTCGCCTGCGCGGCATGCTGTTCTGGCTGCTGGGCGACTTCGGCTACGTGCGCACCCCCTGGTGGCTGCTCGCGCTCGCGCTCGCTGCGATTCCGGGTTGCCTCCTCGCCGCGCGTCTCCTCGATGCGCTCGCGCGCGGCGAGCTGCAGGCGCGCCTGCTCGGCGTGCCGGTGAATGGCTTGCGCATCGGGATCTACGTCGCGGCTTCCGTCATGACCGCGGCGGCGGTGACGACCGCGGGCAGCATCGGCTTCGTCGGCCTCGTCACGCCGCACCTCGTGCGACTCCTCGTCGGTTCGTCGCACCGCGCCGTGATTCCGGCGGCGGCGCTCGCGGGCGGCGCGCTGCTCGTCGTCGCCGACCTCGCCGCGCGCACGGTCGTCGCCCCGCGGCAGCTCCCGGTCGGTGCGCTGACGGCGCTCATCGGCGTTCCGCTCTTCCTCTGGCTGATGCACCGCCGGAGCGCAGGCTAGCGGCTCAAAACGTGACGCATTTCACGCGGACCGCGCAGCCCGCGCCTGCGCCCCGTGCCGCGGCGTCATTCGAGAGCGCGCCGGGTTGGACGCTTCGCGTCCGTGCGGCCCGGTGCGGCCCTCCCCGTGGCTTGCCGGGCCGTGGAATTCGGCCCGTGCAGAGGGCAGTTTGGTCAACTCTGGCGGGCGGCCGCGCGGTCCTGGAGATAGGCCTGCCCGCGCCGCATCAGGCGCGCGAATCCTGCCGCGTCCTGGTTGGCGACCAGCGCCTGCAGGCGCGTCACGGCCTCGACGAGTGCCGCGAGCGATTCGCCGCCGTACTGGTTCAGCGCCTGGATCTCGAAGTAAAGCGCCGGGCTCTCGCCCGCCACCAGCGAAGCGACTGCGAGCTGGGCGTCGAAGGTCGTGCTGGACAGCCGCGCGAGGCGCGGCGCCGCCTCGCCGCTCTCCGCGAGCGCCGTGAAGAACGCGATGTTGATCGCGTGCGAGAGGCCGAGCACGTAGGCGATCAGCCGGTCGTGGTCGTCGAGCGTCGTGACGACCTGTTCGGCCATCGTGGATGCAAAGAGCGCCTGGGCATCCGCGACTGCGTCCGGACGGCCGACGTCGACATGGATGACGTGCCGGCCGGAGAGCAGGTCCGTGTCGGGCCCGAACATCGGGTGCAGCGACGACACGCGCACACCCGCCTGGCGAAGCGCCTCGAGACCCTTGCGCAGCGGCGTCTTCAGCGAGCCGATGTCGAATACGAGCCCCGGCGGTCGATGGCGCGCAAGCTGCTCGAGGATCGAGGCCGTGATGCCGAGGGGCGTCGCGACCACGATCACTTCGTGCGAGAGCTCGTCTGACTGCCAGTCCGTGCGGTGCGGGTGCGTGCCGAGGACGCCCGCGGGATCCGCGACTTCGACCTCGTAGCCCTGCGAGTCGAGGAACTCGACGAACCAGCGGCCCATCTTGCCTCGGCCGCCGATCACGAGGGCGCGCCGGCCGGCGCCCTGACCCTGCGCGGCGACCTGGGCCTGCTCCTGGGTGGCGAGCGAGCTGCGGATCAGGAGCCGGAGAAGATTGTCGGCGAGCGCGGGAGAGAGCCCGAGATTCTCCGCGGCGGTGCGCGCATGCAGGAGCACTTCGCGCTCGCGCTGGAAGTCCCGCGTCGGGATGCCGGCTTCGCGCTTCACGCGCGCGACTTCCTCGGAAAGGCGCTGGCGCTCGGCGATGAGCGTCAGCAGTTCACGATCGAGCTTCGTCAGCCGCTCGCGCAACTCAGGTAAATCCATGCGACAGTTCCCCTCACCCGACTTCTCTGTGTACCGGCCCGCCTGCTGCCGCGCAAGCGGGCCGGTGTTGACGCGTCAGCCGATACGGAAACTGAAGTACCAGCCGCCCTGCGGGTCGTAGCCCCAGTAGTCCGGGCGGTAGCCGCGGTCATAGTAGATCGCGGCGTCACGCCAGCCCGCGTCGTAGCCCGAGCGGTACGGACTTTCCCCGCCGTAGCCGAAGAACGCGTTGCGCTGCCAGTAACGGTTGTAGCGGCCGTAGTTCAGCCAGTCGCGCCAGGCGAGCTCGTAGCCCGAGCGATAGCCATTGTCGAAGCTATAGCGATATGGCGGGCAGTAGCGCCAATGGCGATTGTCGTTGAATCGATAGTAGCGCCAGCCGTCATTGCGCCATCCGTTGTACACCCACCCGCGGCGCCGCCAATCGTCGTCCCGGCGCCAGTCGCGGTCGCGCCAGTCGTGGTCCCTGTCACGGTCGCGCCAGTCGTGGTCGCGATCGCGGCCGTCATGGTCGCCATCGTGATCGCGCCAGTCATTGTCGCGATGGTCCACGGCTCGCCAGACCCGGTGCGGCACGTCGCGCGGCGTTTCGCGGCGATCGCGAAGCTCGTCCCGCCGCAGGTTCACTTCGCGCGGCAGGTTGTCGCGCTTGTCGCGAACCGGCATGGGCATCCGCTCCAGGTTCTGGACGGACGCCTGGTGTTCATCCTTCTTGCGATTCTTATCCGGCTTCGCCGGGGCATCCTTCGAGTTGACGCGGTTCACCATCCCGGCCACGCTGTCCTCGTCGCGTTTTCCGGGGTCACCCGCGAGCGCCGGGCCTGCCAGCAGCAGGGCCAAGGACGCGGCCATCAGGGTTTGCTTGAGCATGTTGGGCTCCTCCACAGGGTGCGTGGAGGCAGTGTCGGTCCGGCAAGCTGAATCGCCGCTTAACCGCCCGGAGCGCTACCATTTGGGCATGCACGCGCGCTTCCAGACGCTGCCGGACCCCCTTCCGGCCGACCCGATGCCACTCGCGGCCACCTGGTTCCGGCAGGCCGCCGACGAGCAGGTCCAGCGCAACCCGAACGCGATGAGCCTCGCGACGACCGGCTCCGACGGCAAGCCGTCCGTGCGCATCGTGCTCTGCAAGGAGATCGTTTCGGACCCGGGTTATCTCGTTTTCTATACGAACTACAACTCGCGCAAGGGACGCGAGCTCGCGGCCCATCCCTGGGCCTCGGTCGTCTTCCTGTGGGATTCGCTCGGCCGGCAGCTTCGGGTCGAGGGGCCCGTGGTGAACGCGCTCGCGAGCGAAAGCGACGACTATTTTGCGAGCCGCTCGTGGCAGAGCCGGCTCGCGGCCATCGCGAGCGACCAGAGCGCGCCGATCGCCTCGCGAAAGCTCCTCGTCGAGCGCATGCGCGACGCGGCAGAGCGCCTCGGCGCGCCGGATCCGCTCAAGGCCCCCGACGACGACCAGGAGCCGGGGCTGCGACTTCCGCGGCCCCCGCACTGGGGCGGCTATCGGCTGTGGGCCGCGGCCGTCGAGCTCTGGGCCGAAGGCGCGCATCGCCTGCACGACCGCGCGCGCTGGAAGCGCGTGATCGCGCCGGCCGGCGACGGCCGGTTCCAGGCCGAGCCATGGCAGCACGAACGGCTGCAGCCCTGACGCCTGCCGAAACAATGCGCCTCGCCTGCCGCGGCGTCGACGTCACGGTCGCCGGCCGCACGCTCGTGCGCGCGCTCGAGATCGACGCGCGGGGCGGCGAGTTCATCGCGGTGCTGGGGCGCAATGGCGTCGGCAAGACGCTGACACTGCACACGCTCGCAGGGATTCGTCCGCCGTCGGCCGGGACGGTGACGCTCGACGGGCGCGAGCTCGGCGCCTGGCCCGGCCGCGAGCGCGCGCGGCGGCTCGGATTGCTGCCGCAATTGACCGAGGATCCGTTCCCGTCGACCGTCTTCGAGACGGCGCTGATCGGCCGTCACCCGCACCTGCCGTTCTGGCAGTGGGAAGACGCCGCCGACTATGCGCTCGCACGAGAGGCCCTTGCCGCCGTCGACCTGGCGGGCCTGTCGGAGCGCGCCGTCGACTCGCTCTCAGGCGGCGAGCGCCGGCGGCTCGACATCGCGACGTTGCTCGCCCAGGATCCCGCGGCCTATCTCCTCGACGAGCCGACGAACCACCTCGATCCCAGGCACCGCAACGACATGCTCGCGATTTTCCGGGCGCGCGCGGACCAGGGCGGGCTCGTGATCGCGGCGTTGCACGACGCGACGCTCGCCGCGCGGTGCGCGGACAAGGCCTTGCTGCTCTTCGGCGACGGGCGCTGGCGCTTCGGCGATGCGGCGACGATCCTGACGGACGCCAACCTGTCGGAGCTCTACGAAGTGCCGGTCGGCGAGCTCGCCTGGCGCGGCCAGCGCGTGTTCGTCAGCGCCTGACCGCTCAGCCGCCCAGGGATTCCAGGATCGCGTCGTGCAGCGCGCCGTTCGTGGCGAGAATGCTCTTCGTGCCGAGGCCGATCGGCCTGCCCTCGAGGTCCGTCACGCGCCCGCCCGCTTCCTCCACGATCACCGTGAGCGCCGCGATGTCGAGGATCTGGATGTCCGATTCCAGGACGGCATCGATCTTGCCGGCCGCGAGCAGGTGGTAGTGCAGGAAGTCGCCGAATCCGCGGATGCGGTCGAGGCGCGCGACCAGCCGGCCGAATGCGTCCCACCGCGGCCCGCGCGCGAGCGTGCGCAGATTGCCGGTCGACAACGTCGCCTTTTCGAGCGTCGCGATGCGGCTGACGGCGATCGGCTCGCCGTCGAGGAAGGCACCGCCGCCACGCTCCGCCCAGGCCGTCTCGCCATAGACCGGCGCGCAGGACACGCCGAGCTCGAGCCGGTGCCGGCGCATCACCGCGATCTGCGTCGAGAACATCGGGTAGCGACGGACGAACGACTTCGTGCCGTCAATCGGGTCCACGAGCCAGAGATGCTCCGCATCCATGCGGAGCGCCTCGGATTCCTCGCCGAAGAATCCGTCGTCCTGGAAGCGCGCCGCGACGATTCCGCGAATCGCCTCCTCGGCCGCGAGGTCGGCATCCGTCACCGGCGAGCCATCGGGCTTGGCGCGCGCTTCGATGGCGCCCCGGTAACTCGCACGGATGCCCTCGGCCGCCAGCGACGCGGCGGCGAGCGCGGTTTCAAGCCTCGGGGATTGCGCCATGCGGGCACACTGCGGGGCGGCTGCAGGTCCGTCAACGGCGGCTTGACCCGCCCCGGGCCGCTCCCCAGAATGGCCCGCGATGACAGGTGTCCCGGGCGTGAGCCCGGGCTAATCGGGAAGCCGGTGCGCGAGTCGCTCGCCATCCCGGCACTGCCCCCGCAACGGTAAACGGCGCAAGCCGCATCACGCAGGCAAGTCCTGCAGCCACTGCCGGCCATTCCGGTGGGAAGGCGATGCGGCGGTCCCGGAGGGACCCGCCGTGAGTCCGGAGACCGGCCCGTCAGCAAGCGCCAGTCGCGGCGGGCGACCGGGAGTGCGGGCCAAGCCCCTTCCCCTCCGTTCCGCCTCGACCGGTGAATGCCAGTCACCGCTCGGGAGGAGCCTTCATGTACGCCCTGATCCTCGTTGCCGCTGCCGCGGGCAGCGAAGCCCTCGAACCCGTCATCGTCACCGCCACGCGCACCGAGAATCCCGCCGGGGAGACGCTGGCGAGCGTCGACATGATTCCCGGCGACCTGCTCGTCCGCCAGCCGGCTGCGGATCTCGGTGATGCGCTCCGGTTCGTGCCCGGCGTCGAGCCGGTCCGCCTGGGCGGTCCTGGCCAGCAGACTTCGCTGTTCATCCGCGGCACCGAGTCGAACCACGTGCTCGTCCTTATGGACGGGCTGCGCATCAACCCGGGGACAATCGGCACCGCCGCGATCCAGAACATCGCGCCGGAGTTCGTCGAGCGCGTCGAGGTCGTGAAGGGCCCGCGCTCGACGCTCTACGGCTCCGACGCAATCGGCGGCGTCGTCAACGTCATCACGCGTGCGCCCGAGAATGGCGCCAGCGCGGAAGCGGGCTTCGGCAGCTTCGACACGAAGAGCGCGAGCTTTTCCGCGGGATTCGGCAGCGAGCGCGCCGGCGGCCGCATCGCCGCCTCCTGGCTCGAGAGCGACGGATTTCCGACCCGCACGGACGAGTCGGTCGACGGCCTCGACAGCGGATACGAGAACACCTCGTTCACGGCCTCGGGCCACGCGGGCGCCGGACCGGTGAAGCTCGGGCTTCGCGCCTGGTACGCCTCCGGCACGACCGACTATTTCGATTTCTTCCTGTCGCCCGTCAGCCAGGATTTCGAGAACTCGGCGCTCGCGCTGACCGCCGAGTTCGCGCCGGCCGAGAGCTGGTCCTCGCGTCTCATGCTCGGTCATGCCGTGGACGAGCTCGAGCAGAACCAGTCGGACGATTTCCTCGACACGAAACGCAGCTCGCTCGACTGGCAGAACGACTTCGCGCTGTCGAAGGGACAGACGCTGACGGCGGGCATCCTGTGGCAGGACGAGGAAGCGGACGCGCTGTCATTCGGCCTGCCCTACGCCGCGGACACGACGAGCGGGCAGGCCTATGTCCAGGACCAGGTCACGCTCGGCTCAAACCGCTTCCTGCTCGGCGCGGCGTACACCGATCACGAGACCTTCGGCAGCCACTGGACCGGCAACGCCGAGTACGGTTTCGCATTCCAGGGCGGCGCCCTCCTGACGCTCTCGGCGGGGACTGCGTTCCGCGCGCCGGACGCGACCGACCTCTATGGCTTCGGCGGCAACCCCGGCCTCGATCCCGAGGAGTCGAAGAGCTTCGAGGCCAGCTACCGGCAGCCGGTCGGCGAGCAGCAGTCGTTCTCGATCACGCTGTTCCGGAATGACATCGACGATCTGATCGAATTCGTCGTGCTCGACCCGAACACGTTCGAGGGCGAGAACCGCAACGTCGCCAAGGCGCGCATCAACGGCGCCGAAGCCGCCTGGCACTACGACGACGCGGCCTGGTCGGCCCGCGCCGCGGCAACGTTCCAGGACCCGCGGGACCGCGGCACGGACGCGCGCCTCCTGCGCCGCGCGCGGGAGAACTACAGCGCCGGCGTCGCGCGGCGATTCGGCGGCCACGAGGTCGCGCTCGACGTCCAGTATGCCGGCGAGCGCCGGGACTTCGGCTTCCCTACCCAGACCGTGCTCCCCGCCTACTGGCTCGCCAACCTGTCGGCGAAGTTCGCCCTCGGCGAGCGCTTTACTTTGCTCGTGCGAGCGGAGAACCTGTTCGACGAGAACTACGAGCTCGCGAGCGGCTTCCGGACCATGGGCCAGAGCTTTTTCGGCGCGCTACGTTACGAGTTTCGCTGAGGGGTCCGACTTGGGCAACCGTCTGTCGAAGATTTACACGCGCACCGGCGACGACGGCACGACCGGCCTCGGCGACGGCAGCCGCGTGCGGAAGGACGACCCGCGGGTCGACGCTTATGGCTGCGTCGACGAGGCGAACAGCGCGATCGGCGTGATCCTCGCGGTGCCCGGTTTGCCGCCAGCGGTCATCGAAGTGCTGACGCGCGTGCAGCATGAGCTTTTCGACCTCGGCGGCGAGCTCTGCATCCCCGGACACCGTGCGATCGAGGCTTCGCACGTGCTCGCGCTCGAAAAGTCGCTTGACGCGTTCAACGAGGGACTCCCGCCGCTCAAGGAGTTCATCCTGCCAGGCGGCGGCCCGGCCGCCGCGGCCTGCCACCTCGCGCGCGCGATCTGCCGCCGCGCCGAGCGGCGCGCCTGGTCGCTCGCGCGGGTCGATGCGGTCGCCTCCGAGCCGCTCCAATACCTGAATCGCCTTTCCGATCTCCTGTTCGTCGTCGCGCGCGTGCTTGCGCGCCACGAGAGCGGCAGCGAAGTGCTCTGGAAGCACGCGCGCGGGAAATAAAGGGGCGCGTCCCCTTTTATCTTTTCGCGCGCGCCTCGTCGAGGCGGGCGCAGACGTCGGCGGCGCCTTCCGCGATGCGCGGGCTCGGGCGCGCGAGGAGGTCCGCCCGTGACTGGTAGATGTTGCCGCGCGCGACGGCCGTGAGGTCCGGAAAGCGCGCCCAATAGGGTGCCGGGTCGCCCGTGTCGGTCGAGAGGATCACTTCGGGCGCGCGCGCAAGCACCGACTCGAGGTCCACCGGCAGCGCCTGCGCGCCGGCATCGGCGAAGACGTTCTCGCCGCCGCAGAGCCCCAGGATCTCGGTGATCAGGTGCGCGCCGCCCACGGTGTAGAGCGGCACGTCGTCGATCTGCACGAAGACGCGCACCGCAGGCCGGCCGCGATATTGCTCGCGCAGCGCCGCGATCTGCCCGCGGAAATCCCGCGCCGCCCGCTCGGCGGTCGCCTGCGTGCCCGCGAGCTCCCCGAGCTCGATGAC
>DATJFN010000103.1:0-18669 GCA_035495635.1 Steroidobacteraceae bacterium
TCCGCGAGCAGCACCACGATCGGCACGGTGAGCGCGATCCGCAGCAGGCAGATGATGTTCGGGACGGTGGCCAGCTTCATGGCGAAAGCGCGTAGATGAGGCGCCCGGAATCCACGGCCTGGAGGCGTCCGTCGCGCTGGATCGCCTGGCCGAGCGCCTCGGGATCGCCGCGCACGTTGACCCGGAACGAGACAGTGTCGGGCGTCACCTCGTCGACCGCCACGCCCCGGACCGGTGCGAGCCTCGAGAGCGTCCGCATCGCGGATGCGTATGCCTCGAGCGAGGCGATGCCGGTCACCGTCACGATCTGCTCGGTGCGCTGCGCGGCGCCGCGCGACGCGTAGACGCTTGCATAGCGCTCGGCGGCGAGGTCAGGACCCGCCTCGAGTCCGCCGGTGGCGCTGCCATTCAGGTCCGCCGACGAGAACTGCCAGTCCACTTCGTAGGTGTTCGCGGCCGTGAGTCGCGCGCGGCCCACGAGCACGCCGTCGGCGCCGTAGCGGCGCGCGGCATCCTTGAGCGCGTCGTGGTTGCCGGACCAGACCTGCTGCGTCGCGCGCACGAGGTCGTCGCCGGCGTCCGGCCACACGACTGGGAGCCCGCGCCGGGCGGCGATCGCTTCGACCTCCAATTTCTCGGCGCTGGTGTCGCTCGAGGACACCATCGCGCGGCGGCCGCCGCCCCGGTCGAGCGCGAGCCAGACGAGCGTGACCGGCCGGTCATTGCCCATGGAGGCGAGTCCCGAAGCATCGATGACGTTCTCGATCGCGGCACCGTCGAACGTCACTGCGAGCTGGTTACCGGGTGCGCGGCGGAAGCTCGTGACGTAGCGCGAGGCCTGTGCGACGAGCGGCGCGAGGTTCTCGAGGTCCGGCGCGTCGCGCCGGCCCGTGACGCGCACGAGCACGTCGCGCATCGCGTCCCGGAACGCCGCGTCGTTGTCGCCCGCATAGGGAACGGTGACGGAATAGAGATCGCCGAAGGACTCGGCGCGGACCGCCGGCGCGAGCATCACAAGGGCGAGCGCGGCGAGCATGACCGCCAGTCGTGCGGCAAAAACGGGGTTGGGGCGCGCGCTCACGTTACAATAGTACACTGCCCGCCGGACGGGCCCGTCGAACGAGGCCCGACTTTCCGCGATGACTGAACGCCCCTCGCTGACCTACCGGGACGCCGGCGTCGACATCGATGCGGGCGAAGAACTCGTCGAGCGCATCAAGCCGCGCGTCGCGCGCACGCAGCGTCCCGAGGTGCTCGCGGGCATCGGCGGCTTTGGCGCGATGATCGAGATTCCCGAGGGCCGCTGGAAGCGGCCGGTCCTGGTCGCGGGCACGGACGGCGTCGGCACGAAGCTCCGCCTCGCGATCGACACCGGTCTTCACGACGGCGTAGGACAGGATCTCGTCGGGATGTGCGCGAACGACGTCGTCGTGCAGGGCGCCGAGCCGCTCTTCTTCCTCGACTACTACGCGACCGGCCGGCTGTCGGTCGACGTCGCTGAGCGCGTGATCGCCGGCATCGCCGAAGGCTGCGCGATCGCGGGCTGCGCGCTCGTCGGCGGCGAGACCGCCGAAATGCCCGGTATGTATCCGGAGGGCGACTACGACCTCGCCGGATTCTGCGTCGGCGTCGTCGAGCGCAACCGGATCATCGACGGCACGCGCACGCGCGCCGGAGATCCCGTGATCGGGCTTGCGTCGTCGGGGCCGCACTCGAACGGCTACTCGCTGATCCGTCGCCTGCTCTCGGAGAGCGGCGCCGACGGCGCGACGCGCATCGGGGATGCGCGCCTCATCGACCTCCTGATGGCTCCGACGCGCATCTACGTCAAGCCGCTCCTGCGTCTCGCGGCGACCCTCGACGTGCGCGGGTTCGCGCACATCACGGGCGGCGGGCTCACTGACAACATCCCTCGCGTGCTCCCCGAGGGGCTCGGCGTGCGGCTCGACCCGCGCGCGTGGCAACGCGGCCCGGTGTGGCAATGGATCCAGGCCAGCGGCCGCATCGGCGATGCCGAGATGCATCGCACGTTCAACTGCGGCATCGGCATGGTCGCGGTGGTCGCTCCGTCCGATGCGGACGCGGCGCTCGAGCTCCTGCATGCGGCCGGCGAGCGCGCAAACGTCATCGGCGAAGTCGTGGCCGGCACGGGCGTGCAGATCGGCTGATGGCCCTGCCCTTCGCGGTGCTGATCTCGGGGCGCGGCAGCAACATGCTCGCGCTCGAGCAGGCGACCCGCGACGGCCGCATCGACGGGCGCATCGCGCTGGTCGTGAGCGACCGCGCGGACGCCGCCGGCCTCGCCTCCGCCCGCGGGCTCGGGCTGCCGGCCGCCGTCATCGAGCCGCGCGGCATGGGCCGGGCCGCCCACGGTCGCCTTCTTTCCGAAGCGGTCGAGAAGATCGGCGCAGAGTTCATCGCGCTCGCGGGCTATATGCGGATTCTCGACGCCGCGTTCGTCCGCCGCTGGGAGGGGCGGCTCCTCAACATCCATCCGTCGCTTCTGCCCCTGTACCGCGGCCTGCATACGCACCAGCGGGTGCTCGAGTCCGGCGACAGGCAGCACGGCTGCACGGTGCATTTCGTGGTCGAGGAACTCGACGCGGGCCCCGCAGTCATCCAAGGCAGGCTCGCCGTGCGCCATGGGGAGGCCGAAAGCTCCCTTTCAGCGCGCGTTCAGCGGCTCGAGCACATTATTTATCCGCAGGCCGTCGGCTGGTTTGCCGACGGAAGGCTGGAATACAAGGACGGCGCGGCGCACTTCGACGGGCGGCCGCGGCCGCCCGCAATCGTCGAGGAGACAGGATGAGGGCGTGGGTGGCAGGTGCAATGGCGATGCTCGCTGCGGCGAGCCCGGTAGCCGCGGAGGACGCGGCGCTCGCGCCATTCGTCGCCGACTACGAGGTTCGTTACAGCTGGCTCCAGGTCGGCACGAGCCAGACGGAGGTCGCGCGGGCGGGAGCGCTCTGGTCGATCGAATCGCGCACGACCGCGACCGGGCTCGCTCGCCTCAAGCTGCAAAGCACGCTGCGGCAGCACTCCGAGTTCGAGCTGACGGCGGACGGCCCGCGGCCCGTGCATTACCTGCTGGATGACGGCACGAAGGACACGAGCCACGACGTCGCGCTCGACTTCGACTGGAGCGCCGGGCGCGTGCATGGCACCGCCGAGGACGCGGACGTCGACCTCGAGTCGGTCGCGGGCCTGCAGGACTCGGCATCCATGCAGGCGCTGGTGCTTTCGCGGCTGCGCGCCGGTCGCGAGCCGGGCACCATCGCGATGATCGAGAAGGACAAGGTGAAGTACTACCGCTACACCTTCCTGCGGCGCGAGATGCTGAAGACGGCGATCGGCGAGCTCGAGACCGTCGTCTACCGGAGCGCCCGCGACGGCTCGGAGCGCGAGACGATCACCTGGCACGCGCCGAAGCTCGGGTTCGTTGCCGTGCAGGCAGAGCAGCGGACAGGCGGCAAGCGCGGCTTCCAGACCTATATCCGCCGCTTCCAGCCGGGCGGCTAGGCCCTCGGCAGCGTCACTCCCTTCTGTCCTTGGTACTTCCCGCCACGATCCTTGTACGAGGTCTCGCAGACCTCGTCCGACTCGAAGAACAGGAACTGCGCGACGCCCTCGTTCGCGTAGATGCGCGCGGGCAGCGGCGTCGTGTTCGAGAACTCGAGCGTGACGTGCCCTTCCCACTCCGGCTCGAGCGGGGTCACGTTCACGATGATGCCGCAGCGCGCGTAGGTGCTCTTGCCGAGGCACACCACCATGACGTTCCGCGGAATGCGGAAATATTCCACCGTGCGAGCGAGCGCGAACGAGTTCGGCGGGATGATGCAGACCTCGCCGTCGAAGTCCACGAAGTTCTTCGGGTCGAAGTGCTTGGGGTCGATGATCGTCGAGTTGATGTTGGTGAAGATCTTGAACTCGCGCGCGCAGCGCACGTCGTACCCGTAGCTCGACGTGCCGTAGGAAACGATCTTCTCGCCGTTCGCCGCCCGGACCTGTCCCGATTCGAACGGCTCGATCATCCCCCGCCCCGCCATGCGGCGGATCCACCGGTCTGACTTGATGGCCATTACTCTCCCTCGATCCGGATGCTCGGCATCTTGACCACCCCCTTGATGCTCCCCGCCGCGAGCGCGCCCGCCGCCCGGCGCGCGATCTCGAGGAAAGCCTGCGCCGCAGGCGAGCCGGGGTCGGCGACCACCGTCGGCCGGCCCGAGTCCGCCTGCTCGCGGATCCTGCCGTCGAGCGGCAGCTCGCCGAGCAGCGCCGTTCCGTAGCGTTCCGCGAGCGCGCGGCCGCCGCCCGCATCGAAGATGTGCGACTCGTGGCCGCAGGCCGGACAGCGGTGCAATCCCATGTTTTCCACGATGCCGAGCACCGGCACTCCAACCTTGCGGAACATCTGCAGGCCCTTGCGCGCGTCGAGCAGCGCAATCTCCTGCGGCGTCGTGACGATGACGGCCCCGGACACCGGCACGCGCTGCGTCAGCGTGAGCTGGATGTCCCCGGTGCCCGGCGGCATGTCGACGACGAGGTAGTCGAGCTCGCCCCAGCGCGTGTCGGCGAGCATCTGCGCGAGCGCCTGCGTCGCCATCGGCCCGCGCCAGGCCATCGGCTGGTCCGCATCGACCATGAACCCGATCGACATCACCGGCACGCCGTGCCCGCGAGGCGGCTCGAGCGTCTTTCCGTCCGCCGTCGTCGGGCGCTCGCCCTGCAATCCCATCATGCGGGGCATGCTGGGCCCGTAGACATCCGCGTCCAGCAGGCCCGCGCGCGCGCCGAGCGCCGCGAGCGCCAGCGCGAGGTTCGCCGCGACAGTCGACTTGCCGACTCCGCCCTTGCCCGAAGCGACGGCGATGACATTTGCCACCTGGGGCAGTGGACGCTGGCGGGGATCCGCGACGAAGGCCGGGATGCGGGCGACGATTTCGTACACAGGCCGTTCCTCGACGCCCTCCGCGGCGAGGTGCGCGTCGAGAGCGCCTTCGAGTGCGCCGGCGTAGCCGCCCACCGGGTATCCGAGGACGATCCGCGCGACGGGGCCCTGCGGGCCTGCTGTCACCGACTCGACGGCGCCGGCGTCCGCCAGCGGCATGCCGAGATTCGGATCGACGTAGCGTCCGAGCGCGTTCGCGATACGGTCCAGGGGGCTCGTGACCATGGAATGAAAATCAATTGGGGGGCGGCATTGTAGCGGAAGCGCGCCGGACGATCGGGGGGCGGGGGGGTCTATGGCATACTGATCGCTCAGCATACGTCGGGATTTTTCTCACAGCAGCAGCCGGGGTCGGATGGGAATTTTCGGTGGCTACCGGGCGGATCGCCTGATCGCCGAGGTCCGGGAGAGCGGTGACCCGGCCAGCCCGAAGGCGAGGCTGGCGCTCGAAAGGCTCAAGTCCCTGGGGCCGAATGCGATTACGCCGATCGTCGATGCGCTCGCGACCGCAAACAAGCGCGAGACGGTCGCCTTGGTCGATGCATTGACGCCGCTGGTCGACAACAGGACCTTTCCCGTTTTTGCCACGGCGCTCGCCGAGGAGAATCCCCGGGCGATCGCCGGCGTCGCCTGGGCACTGGCGAGTTCGCGCAACTACTCCGCGAACCTGCTGCTCGACCTGCTCCAGAACCCCGCGGTATCGAAGCCGGCGGTGCTCGACGTCATCGCCGCCCAGAAGGACCGCTTTGGCCTCCGCGAGCTCCTGAACGCCGCCTACCAGCAGGACCCGAACGAAAAGGCGGCCCTGTTCAAGATAGCGGGCGAGCTCGTGGACATCGACTCGGTGGACGAGCTCGTCACGCGGGTCGACGGCAAGGACACGATCGCGCGCACGCACATCATCGCCCTGCTCGCCCGCTTCGACCTGCCGAAGGTGCACGCCGCGCTCCAGCGCACGCTCAATGACCCGAACAAGCTGGTGCGGGGGGCAGCGCTGCGCGCGATCGCGAACGGCAAGGGCCAGGTCGAGCCGGCTCTCGTCGCGCCGCTCCTACGCGACCCGGAGTTCGAAGTGCGGAATCCCGCGGTCGAGCTCCTATGCCGCAGCAAGCACCCGGACACAGTCCGCCACCTGATCGAGATCCTGAAGGACGAGGCGGAGGAATCGCGCCGCGCGGCCGTCGAGGTCTTGAACGTCGTCGGCGACGAGAGTTCGGTGAAGTACCTGCTGAAGGCCATCCGCGACACCGACTGGTGGGTACGCAGCCGCGCGGCGGACGCCCTCGGCAAGATCGGCGGCCCGCAGGTGATCACCGCGGCGCTCGAGCTCGTCTCGGACAAGGACGACGAAGTGCGGCGCACCGCGGTCGAGATCCTGAACCAGACCAAGGACGAGCGGGCCCTCGCCTACCTGATCGAGGCCACCAAGGATGCCGACTGGTGGGTAAGCGAGCGCGCGGTGGACGCACTCGGCGAGATGGGCAACAAGAAGGCGACGCCGCGGCTGCTCGAGATGCTGAAGTCCAACCCGAAATCCGTGCCGACCGTCGTGCGCGCGCTCGGCAAGATCGGCGACAGTGCGGCCACCGCGGGCGTGCTCGGGGCGCTCGACAGCTCTCAGACCGACATCCGCATCGAGGGCATGTCCGCGCTCGCGCGCCTCGCCGACGACCGCTCCCTCGACGCCGTGCGGGCCAAGATCCTGCCATTCACGACTCTCTCCGACCAGTCGCTCGCCGGAGCGGCGCAGCGCGCGCTCTCCGATCTCGACACGCGACTCGGCGGGACCTCGGTCCGGTCGGGCGAGCACCAGCTGACGCCCGCGGCCGCGGCGGCGCGTGCGGACCAGCAGCGCACCATGCTGATCGAGTCCGCGGACGTCTCGGCGATCATGAAGCAGGCCGAGTCCCTGCAGCGCCTCGACATCGCGACACTGAAGCCGGGCGACGTGATCGAGAACCGCTACAAATACATCGAGCGGATTGGCCGCGGAGCATTCGGCACGGTGCTGCTCATGGAAGATACCGTCGTCGACGAGCGCCTCATCCTGAAGTTTTTGAACCCGAGCATCTCGCAGGACGAGGAGATGATGCAGCGCTTCGTGCACGAGTTGCGCTACAGCCGCAAGATCACCCACCCGAACGTGATCCGCATCTACGACTTCCTGCACATCCGCGGCAACTACGCCATTTCGATGGAATACTTCCCGTCGCACACGCTGGGCGGCGAGGTCACCGACGGCAAGCCGCTCGTGCTCCGCCGCGCGGTGAGGCTCGGCATGGACGTCGCCAAGGGCATGTCGGTCGCGCATGCCGTGGGCATCGTGCACCGCGACCTGAAGCCCGCGAACGTCCTTATCAACGACGAAGGCATCGTCAAGATCGTGGATTTCGGCGTCGCCGCGGCCCAGCACCAGGGCGACACCCAGCTCACCAAGACGGGCTACGTGATCGGCTCGCCGAAGTACATGGCTCCCGAGCAGATCCTCGGCAAGAAGGTCGACGAGCGCGCCGACATCTACTCGCTCGGCGTGATCCTGTACGAAATGCTGACCGGTATGCCGCCGTACCACCGCGGTGACCACATGTCGGTCATGTACCAGCATGTGCAGGGCCGCGCCCGGCCGCCGATCGAGCTGAACCCTTCGCTGCCGCAGGGAATTTCCGACCTCGTCATGAAGTGCATGGCCGTGGACAAGGAGAAGCGGTTCGCGACCATGGACGAGGTCAGTGTGGCGCTCGAGCGGTTCTTGTGATTCACTCGCGGCGCAATGCCGCGCATCGACGCCTTCCTGAAGCTCGGGTCGTCCCAGGGCTGCTCTGACGTTCACCTGGCCGTCGGCGTGCCGCCGATGCTGCGCATGAACGGGGACCTCGTCCCCATCCGCTTCCGCGAGCTGACCGCGCCCGAGCTCGAGGCCTATGTCATGGAGATCCTCTCGCGCAACCTGGCGGAGCGGTTTCGCGGCGGCAAGGACGTCGATTTCTCGTACGTTTCCGAGGAAGGCGGCCGTTTTCGAGTGAACGTGTTCCGCAAGGATACCGGCGTCGGGGCGGTGTTCCGGACGATCCCCGCCGAGGTGCCGACGCTCGATTCGCTCGCACTGCCGCCGATCGTGAAGAAGCTGTGCGACTACCACCAGGGCATGGTGCTGATCACCGGCTCGACCGGCACCGGCAAATCGACGACGCTCGCCGCGATGATCGACCTCCTGAACACCAACAGGAAGCTCAACATCATCAGCCTCGAGGACCCGATCGAGTTCGTGCACCGGAGCAAGCAGAGCCAGGTCGTGCAGCGCGAGCTTGGCACGCACCTGCCGAGCTTCGCGGAGGGCGTGCGCGCCTCGCTGCGCGAGGACCCGGACGTGATCCTGGTCGGCGAGCTGCGCGACCCCGAGACGATCTCGATGGCGATGACGGCCGCGGAGACCGGGCACCTGGTGCTCGGCACGCTCCACACGACCAGCGCCGTCAAGACGATCGACCGCATGATCGACGCGCTTCCCGCCGAGGAGCGCGAGCAGACGAAGAGCTTCATGGCGCAGAGCCTGATCGCGGTCATTACGCAGGTGCTGGTCAAGCGGCCCGAGGGCCGCGGGCGCCGCGCCGTCTGCGAGGTCATGCTCATGAACCGCGCGATCGCGAAGCTGATCCAGTCCGACCAGTCGCACCAGATTCCGGCCCAGCTGCAGACCAGCAAGGACGTCGGCATGGAGCTGATGGATCAGGCACTGCTTCGCGCCGTGAGGTCGAAGGAAGTCGACCCCGACGATGCCTACAACTTCGCGAGCGACAAGCGCGTGTTCTCGAAGTTCGTCGTCGACCGCAGCCTCCTGCCGCGTTTCGAGTCGGCGGAATAGCCGGGCGGTTCCATGGCGAAGATCGACGAGTTCCTGGAGGAGATCCTGAAGCGGGACGGGTCCGACCTGCACCTCATGGCGGGCGATCCGCCGCGCGTGCGGCAATACGGCAACCTCTCGGCCCTGCGCTCCGAGCGCCTGGCGCCCGAGTTCGTACGCGAAGCGATCTACGAGATCATGCCGCGCAAGGCGCTCGACCGGTTCGAGACGCACGATGGCACCGATTTCGCCTACACGCTCGGGTCGGTTGCCCGCTTCCGGGTCAACGTGCTGCGGCAGCTGAACGGCATGGGCGCGGTGTTCCGCGCCATACCCTCGAAGGCGCAGACGCTCGAGCAGCTCCGTATGCCTGACGCGGTGCGGAACCTCGCCAAGGTGTCGAACGGCCTCATCCTTGTCACCGGCAAGACCGGCTCGGGCAAGTCGACGACGCTCGCGGCGATGATCGACGACATCAATACGCGAATCAAGGGACACATCCTCACGATCGAGGACCCCATCGAGTTCGTGCACCCGCGCAGGAACTGCCTCATCAGCCAGCGCGAGGTGGGCGTGCACGCCGAGTCGTTCGCGCTCGCCCTGCTCTCGGCCCTGCGCGAGGATCCCGACGTGATCCTGGTCGGCGAGCTGCGTGACCTCGAAACCATCTCGACCGCGATCACGGCGGCGGAGATGGGCATCCTCGTGATGGCAACGCTGCACACGAATGGCGCCGCTCCTACGATCGACCGCATGGTCAACGCCTTCCCTTCCGACAAGCAGAACCACGTGCGGACGATGCTCTCGACCTCGTTGCGAGGCGTCGTCTCGCAGCAGCTGATCACCCGCAAGGGCGCGCCGGGACGCGTGGCGGCGCTCGAGCTCCTCATCAACACGCCGGCGGCGGCGAACCTGATACGCCAGGGCAAGATCGACCAGCTCGAGTCGACCATGCAGGCGAGCTCGGCGGCCGGCATGCGCACGATGGACTCGGCGATCGAGCAGCTGCTCGAACAGGGCGTCATCAGCGGCCGCTCCGCCTACGAGAAGGCGATCAGCAAGCAGAAATTCGAGCATCTGCGCGAGCAGGACTGATGCGCCGCATCCTGGTCACCAGCGCCCTGCCCTACGCGAACGGGCCGACGCACCTCGGACACATGACCGAGACGATCCAGTGCGACATCTGGGTGCGCGCGATGCGGCTCATGGGCCACGAGTGCGTCTACGTCTGCGCCGACGACACCCACGGCACGCCCATCATGCTGAAGGCGGAGTCGGAGGGCATCACGCCCGAGGAGCTGATCCGCCGGGTCGGCGCCGAGCGCCGCGCCGACTTCGCGGCGTTCGGCATCGGCTTCGACAACTACTACACGACCCACTCCGACGAAAACCGACGGCTGACCGTGCGCATGTACGAAGCCCTCTCGAAGGCAGGGCACATCACGCGACGGTCGGTGCGGCAGGCCTACGACGAGAAGGCCGGCATGTTCCTGCCCGACCGCTACGTCAAGGGCACCTGCCCGCGCTGCAAGACGCCGGACCAATACGGCGATAGCTGCGAAAACTGCGGAGCCACCTATACGCCGTCGGAACTGATCGACCCGGTGTCGGTCGTGAGCGGCACGCGCCCGGTCGAGCGCGAGTCCGAGCACGTGTTCTTCCGCCTCGGCAACTTCGAGTCGATGCTGCGCGCCTGGACGCGGTCCGGGACGCTGCAGGATGCCGTCGCCAACAAGCTCGACGAATGGTTCGACGCAGGCCTTCGCGACTGGGACGTCTCGCGCGACGCGCCCTACTTCGGGATCGGGATCCCGGATGCGCCGGGCAAGTTCTTCTACGTCTGGCTCGACGCGCCCGTCGGCTACATGGCGAGCTTCCAGAACTACTGCGGAAAGCACGGCCTCGACTTCGAGGAGTGGTGGAAGCCGGACTCGACGGCCGAGCTCCACCACTTCATCGGCAAGGACATCCTCTACTTCCACTCGTTGTTCTGGCCGGCGACCCTCGAGGGCGCGGGCTTCCGCAAGCCGACCCGAGTCCACGCGCACGGATTCCTGACGGTGAACGGCGAAAAGATGTCGAAGTCACGCGGCACCTTCGTGACCGCGCAGCGCTACCTCGAGCACCTGCCGCCGGAGTACTTCCGCTACTTCCTCGCGGCCAAGCTCGGGCCGGGGCTCGAGGACATCGACATGAACCTCGAGGAGTTCGCGACGCGTATCAACGCCGAGCTCGTCGGCAAGCTCGTCAACATCGCGAGCCGCTGCGCGAGCTTCATCCACCGCGGGCACGGCGGGAAGCTCGCCGCCGCGCTGCCGGATGCGCCGCTCTACCGCGAGTTCGCGGACGCCGGCGCTGGCATCATGGAGGCCTGGGAGACGCTCGAGTACGCCGCGGCCGTCCGGGAGATCATGGCGCTCGCGGACAAGGCCAACCTCTACATCGACCGCAGGAAACCCTGGCTCGCCGCCAAGGACCCGGCCCGCGCCGCGGAGGTCCAGGCCGTCTGCACGCAGGGCATCAACCTGTTCCGCGTGCTGATGGCCTACCTGAAGCCCGTGATGCCGCAGACCGCGGAGCGCGCGGAGGCATTCCTCGGTGCGCGGATCGCGCACTGGCGCGATGTCGAGACGCCGCTACTCGGCAGCATGATCAACGAATACTCGCCGCTCGCGACCCGCGTGGACGCGGCCGGCGTGCAGAAGCTCGTGGAGATGCCCATGGCCCCGACTGAAACCGCCGCCCCGGCGGTCGGACCCGCCCAGATCAGCGCCGAGGAGTTCGCGCGCATCGACCTCAAGGTGGCGCGCATCGAGGCGGCCGAGTTCGTCGAAGGTGCGGACAAGCTCATCCGGCTCAGCGTCGACCTCGGCGGCGAGCGGCGCACCGTGTTCGCAGGCATCCGCGGCGCCTACGAGCCGGAGCAGCTCGTTGGCCGGCTCGTCGTGATCGTCGCGAACCTGAAGCCGAAGAAGATGCGGTTCGGCACCTCGGAGGGCATGGCCCTCGCCGCTTCCGGCGACGACGGGCTCTTCCTGCTCGCGCCCGATGCCGGCGCCCGGGCCGGCATGAAAGTCAGCTGAGCCGCGATGGCGGGCGATGCCGGCACGCTCGCCGCGCGCATCGATGCGCTGCTCCCGCAGACGCAGTGCCGGCGCTGCGGCTTCGATGCATGCCGGCCGTATGCCGATGCGCTCGCGCGCGGCGAGACCGCCCTCAACCGCTGCCCGCCCGGCGGAACTGCGCTCATCGGTCAGCTCGCCGCGCTGCTCGGCCGCCCGGCGCTGGCGCTCGATCCGGCCTGCGGCAGCGAGGGCCCTCCGCGAGTCGCGTGGATCGATGAGGCCGCCTGCATCGGCTGCGCACGCTGCCTCGATCCCTGCCCGACCGATGCGATCATCGGTGCGCGCAAGCGCATGCACACGGTGATTGCGGCGGATTGCACGGGCTGCGAGCTCTGCGTGCCTGCCTGCCCCGTCGACTGCATCCACATGGTCCCCGCGCCCGGACTGCCCGCGGATCTGCTTCCGCCCAACGTCGTCGCCGGCCGCGCCGCCCGGTTCCGCCGGCTCTACGAGTCCCGCGTAGCGAGGCTCGCCCGCGGACATGGCGGTTAAAAAAGCGCGCGACCGCAAGCGCGCGCCCGCGAAGCGCGCCCGGAGACCGAAGCGCCTCGGACTCGCCGAGGTCAGGATTCTCTTCGAGCGGCTGCGAGCCGCGAACCCGAGCCCGCGCAGCGAGCTCGTCTATCGCTCTCCTTACCAGCTCCTCGTCGCCGTGATCCTCTCGGCCCAGGCGACGGACCGGAGCGTCAACCTCGCGACCCGGCCGCTGTTCGAAGTCGCGGCGACGCCCGAGTCGATCGTCGCGCTCGGCGAGGCCGGGCTCGCGGCGTACATCCGCACGATCGGGCTGTGGCGCATGAAGGCGAAGAACGTCGTCGAGGCGTCCCGGATGATCCTGGCGCGGCACGGGGGCGAAGTGCCGCACGACCGCGCGGCGCTCGAGGAGCTTCCCGGCGTCGGCCGCAAGACCGCGAACGTCGTGATGAACACGGCCTTCGGCGAGCCGACGATCGCCGTCGACACGCACATCTTCCGCGTCGCGAACCGCACCGGCCTCGCGCCGGGCCGGAACGTCCGCGAGGTCGAGGACCGCCTGCTCGAGGTCACGCCGGACGAGTTCCGGCACGACGCGCACCACTGGCTGATCCTGCACGGCCGGTACGTGTGCATCGCGCGCAAGCCGCGCTGCGCCCAGTGCCCGATCCGTGAACTCTGCCTCTGGCCGCTGAAAACGCCGGGCTGAGGGCTATTTCTTCGGGGCGAAGAGGTCCGTGAGCGTGCCTTCGAAGGCCTCGGCGGCGAACGCGACGGTCTCCGAAAGCGTGGGATGCGGATGGACGGTGAGCCCGATGTCCGCGGCCGTCGCGCCCATCTCGATCGCGAGCGCCACCTCCGAGATCAGGTCGCCCGCGTTCGTGCCGACGATGCCGCCGCCCACCACGCGGTGCGAGTCGGGATCGAACAGCAGCTTGGTGAAGCCCTCGTCGCGGTTCAGCGAGAGCGAGCGGCCGCTCGCCATCCAGGGGAACATGCCCTTTTCGAGCTTGCGGCCGGAGGCCTTCGCCTCGGTCTCGGTCACGCCGCACCACGCGACCTCTGGATCGGTGTATGCGACCGACGGGATCACGCGCGCGTCGAAGGCGCTCTTGAGCCCGGCCGCGGCCTCGGCCGCAACCTTCCCCTCGTGCGAGGCCTTGTGCGCGAGCATCGGCTGGCCGACGATGTCGCCAATCGCGAAGATGTGCGGGACGTTGGTGCGCATCTGCCGGTCCACCGGCAGGAAACCGCGCTCATTCACCGCGATGCCCGCGGCCTCGGCGCGGATCTGCTTGCCGTTCGGCACGCGCCCGACCGACGAGAGCACCCGGTCGAAGACCTGCGGCGATCCCGCGTCCTTGCCTTCGAGCGTCACCTTGAGGCCTTTCGCGGTCGCCGCGACGCCCGCGACCTTCGTGCCGGTCAGGATCGCGGCGTAGCGCGCACGCAGCCGCTTCTCGAGCGGCCGCACGAGGTCGCGATCGCAGCCCGGCATCAGCGTGTCCGTGAGCTCGACGACGCTGACCTTCGAGCCGAGCGCGTCGTACACGCAGGCCATCTCGAGGCCGATGATGCCGCCGCCGATCACGAGGAGCTGCGACGGGATGTCCTTGAGGTCGAGCGCGCCGGTCGAGTCCATGACGCGCGGGTCGTCCGGCAGGCCCGGGATTCGCGCGGGCTCGGAGCCGGCCGCGACGATGCACTGCTCGAAGGCGATCACCCGCGTCTTGCCGTCCGCGTCCTTGACCTCGGCGCGGTGCGGCGACGCGAAGCGGGCCTGGCCGCGCACCACCGTGACCTTGCGCTGCTTGGCGAGGATGACGAGGCCCGCGGTCAGCTTGCCGACGATCTTGTTCTTCCACTGCTTGAGCGCCTGCGGGTCGATCTCGGGCTCGCCGAACCTGATCCCGTGCGCCGACATCGACTCGGCTTCCTCGATCACGCGCGCGGCGTGCAGCAGGGCTTTGGAGGGAATGCAGCCGACGTTGAGGCAGACGCCGCCGAGCTGCGGCCAGCGGTCGATGAGCGTGACGGAAAGCCCGAGGTCGGCGGCGCGGAATGCCGCCGTGTAGCCGCCGGGACCGGCGCCGATGACGAGGAGCTGCGTCGTCGCATCCGCCGGCGGCTCGCCGGCCGCGGGCGTCGGCTTCGTTGCCGCGGCGGGCGCCGGCGCGGTCGGCGCCGGCCCGACCGGTGGCGCCGCGGGCTTGATCTCCCGGATCGCCGTGATCTCCACCGTGTCGCCCGTGCCGGCTTCGACGAGTGCGATGAGCGCGTCCTTCGAAACCCGGTCGCCTTTCCGGACCTTGACCTCGCGCACGGCGCCGCTGGCCGTCGCGGGCACGTCCATCGTGGCCTTGTCGGTCTCCAGCGTGATCAGCGGCGACTCGGGCTCGACGTGGTCGCCCGGCTTCACCAGCACGTCGATGACTTCGACGTCGTGGAAATCGCCGAGGTCCGGCACCCGCTGCTCGACGATCCGGCTCAAGGCACCGCCTCGGTCAGGGCCGCGGGCTGGGCGAGCGATTCCGCGAGCGCGACGACGAAGCGCACGGCTTCGGCGCCGTCGATCACGCGGTGGTCGTACGAGAGCGAGAGCGGCAACATGAGCCGCGGCTCGAACTTGCCCTCGCGCCACACCGGCCGCTGCTGCGAGCGCGAGACGCCGAGGATCGCGACCTCGGGCGCGTTGATGATCGGCGTGAACGCGGTCCCGCCGATGCCGCCGAGGCTCGAGATCGTGAAGCAGCCGCCCTGCATCTCGGCGGCCGTCAGCTTGCCGGCCCGCGCCTTGCCTGCGAGCTCGCCGAGGTTGCGCGCGAGCTCGTAAATGTCCTTGCGGCCGGCGTCGCGGATCACCGGGACGACGAGGCCGTTCGGCGTGTCGGCCGCGAACCCGAGGTGCAGGTACTTCTTGAAGACCTGGTTCTGGCCGCCTACGTCGAGCGAGCTGTTGAAGTTCGGGAACTGGGCGATGACTTTCGCGCAGGCTCGCGCGATGAAGGCGAGCGGCGTCAGCTTGATGCCGAGGCCGGCGGCGCGGTCCTTGAGCGAGACGCGGAGCTTCTCCATCTCCGTGATGTCGGCTTCGTCGTGCTGCGTGACGTGCGGGATATTCACCCAGGCGGCCTGGAGCCGGCCGCCCGAGATCTTCTGGATGCGCCCGAGCGGCTTGACCTCGACCGGGCCGAAAGCCTTGAAGTCGACGTCCGGCACGCGCGGCAATGCGGCGCCCGCCGCTTCCGTCCGCGGCTGCGCCGAGAGAGCCTTCTTCACGAAGGCCTTGACGTCGTCCTCGCTGATGCGGCCCTTGAAGCCGCTGCCGGTCACCCGCAACAGATCGACGCCAAGCTCGCGCGCAAATCGGCGCACGGAGGGACTGGCATGCGCCGCGCGGATGTCGGCGGGCGGTGCGGCCTCGGTCCGAGTGGCGGCAGCTACCGACATGCGCACCGTCGCTTCAGGATTCGGAGCGGCGGCAGCCGGAGCCGCCGGCGCTGGCGAAGCGGCCGCAGCCGGTGCGGCGGCGCCGCTGCCGTGGACCCGCGCGACGACATCGCCCGCGTTGACGCGCGACCCCTTGCCGACCGCGATTTTCACGATCGTGCCGGCCGCGGACGACGGCACGTCCATCGTCGCCTTTTCCGTCTCGAGCGTGATGAGCGGCGTCTCGAGCGCGACCGTGTCGCCCTCCTTCACCAGCACTTCGATCACCTCGACATCCTTGAAGTCGCCGAGGTCCGGCACGCGGACATCGATCGACGCTGCGGCGGCGGGCGGCGCCGACTTCGGGGTTGCCGGTGCGGGTGCGGATTTCGCCGCACGCGGAGGCTCCGCCGCGGGCTCCGCAGCAGGCGCGGAAGCGCTCGTCGTCTCGACGACGATGACCGGTGATCCCTTCGAAACGCGGTCGCCTTTCTTGACCGGCACCTCGGCGACGCGCCCGGCGGCGGTCGACGGGACGTCCATCGTCGCCTTGTCGGTCTCGAGCGTGATGAGGGGAGCGTCGACGGCAACCGCGTCGCCCGCCTTGACGAGGACGTCGATGACCTCGACGTCGTGGAAGTCGCCGAGGTCCGGCACGACGACCGTGGTGCGTGCGGCCACGATCAGGTACCCAGCGGGTCGCGCTTGGCCGGGTCGATGCCGAACTTCTTCATCGCGAGCGTCACGCTCGACCGGTCGATGCGGCCGTCGTCCGCGAGCGCTTTCAGCGCGGCGACCACGATCCAGTGCCGGTCGACCTCGAAGTGGCCGCGCAGCGCCTCGCGCGAGTCGCTCCGCCCGAAGCCGTCGGTGCCGAGCGCCACGTAGCGTCCGGGAATCCACTGCCGCACCTGGTCCGCAACCGTCTTCATGTAGTCCGTCGCCGCGACGAACGGTCCCTGCCGGCCCGAAAGGCACTCGCGCGCCCAGGGCTGCCGCGGCTTGTCGCCGGGCTTCAGCATCGCCTCTCGCTCGGCCGCGAGCGCGTCGCGCCGGAGCTCCGAGAAGCTCGTGACGCTGAAGACGTCCGCAGGCACGCCGAACTCGGATTCGAGGAGCTCCGCGGCCGCGAGCACCTCGCGCAGGATCGTGCCCGAGCCGAGCAGCGTCGCGCGCACGGCGCCGCGCCCGCCGATGTGCAGCAGGTACATCCCGCGCAGGATTCCCTGCTCGACGCCCTTCGGCAGTGCGGGGTGCGCGTAGTTCTCGTTCATGACGGTGATGTAATAGAAGACGCTCTCGCGGTCCGCGTACATGCGGCGGAGGCCGTCCTGCATGATCACGGCGAGCTCGTACGCGAAGCACGGGTCGTAGGCGACGCAGTTCGGGATCGTGGACGCGAGCAGGTGGCTGTGGCCGTCCTGGTGCTGCAGCCCCTCGCCCGCGAGCGTCGTGCGTCCCGCGGTCGCGCCGAGCAGGAATCCGCGCGCCTGCATGTCGCCCGCCGCCCAAGCGAAATCGCCGATGCGCTGGAAGCCGAACATCGAGTAGAAGATGTACATCGGGATCATGCTGATCCCGTGGTTCGCGTAGGCCGTGCCCGCCGCCATCCACGAGCAGAAGGCGCCCGCCTCGTTGATCCCCTCCTCGAGGATCTGGCCCTTGCGGTCCTCCTTGTAGTACATGAGCTGGTCGGCGTCCTGCGGCGTGTAGAGCTGGCCGACCGACGAGTAGATGCCGACCTGGCGGAAGAGGCCTTCCATGCCGAAGGTGCGGGCCTCGTCCGGCACGATCGGCACGACGTGCGAGCCGACGTTCTTGTCCTTGAGGAGCTGGGTCAATATCCGCACGAACGCCATCGTCGTCGAGATCTCGCGCCCGTCGGTGCCGTCCAGCAGATTCTTGAAGGCTTCGAGCGCGGGCACCGTGAGCGGCGGCGCGTTGGTGCGCCGGACCGGAAGCGAGCCGCCGAGCGACTTGCGCCGGGACTTGAGGTACTGCATCTCCGCGCTGTCTTCCGCCGGCTTGAAGAACGGGACGCGCGCGATCTCCTCGTCCGTGACCGGGATGCTGAACCGGTCGCGGAAGGCCTTGAGCGCCTCGTCGTCCATCTTCTTCTGCTGGTGCGTGACGTTCAGCGCCTCGCCGGCCTTGCCCATGCCGTAGCCCTTGACGGTCTTCGCGAGGATCACCGTGGGCCGGCCCTTGTGCGCGACGGCCGCGGCATAGGCGTTCCAGACCTTGAGCGAGTCGTGCCCGCCGCGGTTCAGGAGCGCCACCTCCTCGTCCGACATGTTGGCGACGAGCTCAAGCGCCTCGGGGTACTTGCCGAAGAAGTGCTCGCGCGTGTACGCGCCGCCCTTCGCCTTGAAGTTCTGGTACTCGCCGTCTACCGCCTCCTCCATTCGCTTGCGGAGCGCGCCCGAGGTGTCACGCGCGAGGAGCGGATCCCAGCGGTAGCCCCAGATCACCTTGATCACGTTCCAGCCGGCGCCGAGGAAGGCGGCCTCCAGCTCCTGGATGACCTTGCCGTTGCCGCGCACGGGGCCGTCGAGGCGCTGCAGGTTGCAGTTGATGACGAAGACGAGGTTGTCGAGCTTCTCGCGCACCGGCATCGTGAGCGCGCCCATGGACTCCGGCTCGTCCATCTCGCCGTCGCCGAGGAAGCACCAGATCTTCTGGTCCGAAGGCTCGACGAGGCCGCGGTGCTCGAGATAGCGCACGAAGCGCGCCTGCATGATCGCCTGCAGCGGCCCGAGGCCCATCGACACGGTCGGAAACTGCCAGAAATCGGGCATCAGCCAGGGGTGCGGATACGACGAGAGTCCCTTGCCTCCGACCTCCTGGCGGAA
>DATJFN010000104.1:0-32498 GCA_035495635.1 Steroidobacteraceae bacterium
GAGGTGCTGGGACAGGGACGGCACCAACATCAGGGCCACCTGCGGCTGCACCGCGAGCACGCCAGCGATCGCGATCGGCACGGTCGGCACCAGCAGCACGATGCCGAGCCAGGACTGCGCCTCCTTGTACGTGCGCGTGAAGGAGGCGACGACCGTCAGGACCGCGGCCGCGAGCAGCGCGAACGGCGCGACGTTCGCGAACACGCGCCACACCACCGACGGGCCGAAGTTTGCGGACATGCCGAACGTCTCGAGCGGAATGGCCTCGAGCGAGACGGCGATCGAGCTCGCGACGATGGCGAGCGACGCGAGCATCATGACCGTCGTCGCCAGTATCTTCCCGTAGATGAGATGCTCGCGCGCGACGGGAATCGTCAGCAGCGACTCGAGCGAGCCGCGCTCGCGTTCGCCGGCGGTCGCGTCGATGGCGAGGTAGAGGCCGCCCATCAGCGTCGCAAGCAGGATCACGTAGCTCAGCATGCCGAGGATCAGCGTCGCGCGCGCGGATGGCGTCGAGACGTCGATGGAGTCGACAACGACCGGCTGCACGACGGTCGGTGACACGCCGCGCGCCTGCAGGCGCAGGGCTCCGACCAGCGCGGAATAGGCGGCGAGCGCCTCACGCACGCGCATCGCATGCTTGCCCGCCTCCGAGTCGGAGCCGTCGGCGTAGAGCTGGAGCGCCGCGGGCCTGCCCGCCTCGAAGCGGCTGCCGTACGTCTCCGGCACGCGCAGCACGACGAGCTCGTTCTCCTCGGAGATCCAGCGGCGGATGTCCGCCTCCGTTCCCTCGAGTAGCTTCACGTCGAGCGAATGCTCCCGCAGCTGCTGCACGAGGTTCGGCGCGCCCGCGGCGTTCACGACGGTGACCGGAGTCAGTTCGTCCTGCGCGGCGACCGAGCGCGAAAGTGCGAGCTTCAGGATCAGGATGAAGAAGAGCGGCGCGAGGATCGGGCCGATCAGCAGGCTGTTCACGAGCGTGCGCCGCTCGCGCAGGCTCTCCCGCAGCTCCTTGGCCATCACGATGATGATCGTGGGGTTCATTCGAGCCCGCGCGCGTCGCCGATCGCGGCGACGAAGGCGTCCTCGAGCGTCGGCGAGCCGAACCGGTCGCGGAGCGCGTCCGGCGTGCCGGCGGCGGCGACGCGCCCCTTGTGGATGATCACGATGTCGTCGCAGAGCGCGGCGACCTCCTGCATGACGTGGCTCGAGAAGAGGATGCAGTGGCCGGCCGACTTCAACCGCAGGATGAGCGCGCGCAGCGCGCGCGTCGCCATGACGTCGAGCCCGTTGGTCGGCTCATCGAGCAGGAGGTTGCGGGGTCCGTGCACGAGCGCGCGCGCGAGCGCGACCTTGATGCGCTCGCCCTGCGAGAAACCCTTGGCGCGGCGGTCGGCGTAGCCGCCGATCTCGAGCTCGGCCACGAGCTCCTCGACGCGGCGCGCGAGGGTCGCGCCCTCGAGTCCGTGCAGTCGTCCGAAGTACGCGATGTTCTCCCGCGCGCTGAGCTGCGGGTAGATGCCGGCGCCGTGCGGCAGCACGCCGATCTTGCGGCGGGTGGCGAGCGGATCCGCGACGACGTCGACGCCGTCGATCGAGGCGCGGCCGCCCTCCGGCCGCAACACCGTGTAGAGGATGCGCAGCGTCGTCGACTTCCCGGCGCCGTTGGGGCCAAGGAGGCCCGTGATGCGGCTGTCATTCGCCTCGAATCCGACGCCGTCCACCGCGCGCACGGCGCCGAAGCTGCGCGTCAGCCCCTCGACGCGGATCACGGCGCGCTTCCGCTGAAGCTGAGGAAGAAGGGCGCCTGCTTGATCGTGGAGACACAGCCCGTATCGAGTCCTTGCGGCGTGCCGGCCTCGATGAAATCGCGCAGCAGTTTCTGCACGCAGGGCGACTGCTCCTGGCCGTGGCCCTGGCCCGGGATCACGAGGTGCAGGGCGTTGCGGAAACCCTTCGCGGCCAGCGCGCCGTAAGACGCCGGCGTCGCCGGGTCGAACTCGCCGGACAGAAGGAGCGCCGGGATGGCCGAGTCGAGCGGCTGCGCGAAATCCTTGTCCACCGGGCCGCGCGGCCAGACTGCGCAAATCGCCTCCATGCCGTCCAGCATGACCGGGCCGATGGTGGTCCCTTCGAGCGCCTTGCGGTCGACCGCGCCCGTGAAGCGCGGCGCGTCCTCGGCGCAGACGACCGAGTTGTGCATGCCCATCGCGATCATCCGATCGAGGTCGTCACCCGCCATCTCCGCCTGCGCCGCGAGCGGCGCGTAATTGCCGTTCGTCGCGGCCTCGTGGACCAGGAGCGGGATGAGCGAGGCGGTCCAGGGCGAGTAAACGAGCATGCGCGCCATCGTGACGAGGTGCGAGCGCGTGACCTCGATGTGCCGCGGCGCGCCCGTGACGGGGTCTGCGAGCGTGGCGGCAACCGGTCCTTTGCGCAGCGTCGCGTCGAGCTTGGCGAACTGGGCGGGCAGCTCGGGGAAGCGTGCATTGCAGGCGGCATCGGCTGCGCAACGCTCAAACACGCCGTGCAGCGCGTGCTGCGACTGGATCGCGATCCCGGGGATGAGCGAGAGCGACGGCGGCACGACGCCGTCGAGCACGACCGTGCGCGTGTGCTCCGGGTAGCGGCGCGCGTAGTGCTGCGCGACACGCGTGCCGTAGGAGCCGCCGAACAGGTTGACCGTGGCGTAGCCGAGCGCCGCGCGCACCGCGTCGAGGTCGCGCACGGCGACGCTCGTCGTATAGAACTGCGGCTGCGCCTTCAGCTTCGCGAGGCACTCGCTTGCGAGCGACTTGAGCGCCGCCGGCTGGAATTCGCCGCCCTCGAGCGAGTCCTCCGGCATGTCGCAGTCGAGCCGGTTCGAGCCGCCCGTGCCGCGCTGGTCAACGAGCACGAGGTCTCGCTCGCGGCGGATGCCGGAGAAGGCACCGAGGAGCGGCGCGTAGGATTCGATCGAGCCCTGGCCGGGACCGCCTGCGATGAGGAACAGAGGATCGGGCTTTGACTCCGTCGCAACGGCGGGCACGATCGCGACGGCGAGCTCGATGCGCTTGCCGTCCGGGGCGTCCGGGTCTTCCGGCACCGACAGCTTCCCGCAGCTCGCTTCGGTCGAGGTCAGCCCGTCGATGTCCGAGATCCGGCAGGGCTGGAGCGGGATCGGCACCTTCGCCAGGACGGATTGCGGCAGGAGCAAGGCACCCCAAACGGCCACAGCGAACCCGCGGAAGCTACGCATCCCTCTCATCATAAAAGGGGACGGTCACTTTTAAATGTGACCGTCCCCTTTGGGTATCATGGCGCCCCTCATGGAGCAGTACGACGTCATCGTGGTCGGAGGCGGCCACGCCGGCACCGAGGCGGCCTTCGGGGCTGCCCGGATGGGTGCGCGCACGCTCCTCGTGACGCAGAGCCTCGCGACCGTCGGCCAGATGAGCTGCAACCCCGCCATCGGCGGCATCGGCAAGGGCCACCTCGTGCGCGAGATCGATGCGATGGGCGGGGTGATGGCCGCTGCCACCGACCGCGCGGGCATCCAGTTCCGCACGCTGAACGCCAGCAAGGGGCCCGCCGTGCGCGCAACCCGCGCCCAGGCCGACCGCACGCTCTACAAGCGCGCGATCCGCGCGCTGCTCGGGTCGCAGCCGAACCTGACGCTGGTGGAAGCGGAGGTCGCCGACCTCATCGTGCAGGACGGCCGCTGCGCAGGCGTCGTCCTGATGGACGGCACGCGGATCGCGTCGCGGGCCACCGTGCTGACGGTCGGCACCTTCCTGGGCGGCCGCATCCATGTCGGCCTCGAAAGCCGCGAGGGCGGCCGCATCGGCGACGCGCCCTCCAACGCCCTCGCCGCGCGGCTGCGCGAGCTGCCGTTCACCGTCGGGCGCCTGAAGACCGGCACGCCGCCGCGCCTCGACGGCCGCACGCTCGACTACTCGGTGATGCGGGCGCAGCCCGGCGACGAGCCGCGTCCCGTCTTCTCCTTCCTCGGCCGCCGCGAGGATCACCCGGCACAGGTGAACTGCCACATCACCGCGACCAACGCGCGCACCCACGAGATCATCCGCGGCGCGACCGACCGCTCGCCGATGTTCACCGGCCTGATCGAGGGGATCGGCCCGCGCTATTGCCCCTCCGTCGAAGACAAGGTCGTGCGCTTCGCCACGAAGGCCTCGCACCAGATCTTCGTCGAGCCCGAGGGACTCGACACGCCCATCGTCTACCCGAACGGCATCTCGACGAGCCTGCCCGCGGACGCGCAGCTCGATTTCGTGCGCACCATTGCGGGCTTCGAACGCGCGGAGATGACACGACCGGGTTACGCGATCGAATACGACTATTTCTGCCCGAAGGGCCTGCACGACTCGCTCGAGACGAAGCCGCTCGCCGCGCTCTTCTTCGCCGGTCAGATCAACGGCACGACGGGCTACGAGGAGGCGGCGGCGCAGGGCCTTCTTGCGGGAATCAACGCCGCGCGCCTCGTCGCGGGCCGGGCGTCCTGGTCGCCGCGCCGCGATGAGGCTTATCTCGGCGTGATGGTGGACGACCTCATCACGCGCGGCGCGATGGAGCCCTACCGCATGTTCACGAGCCGTGCGGAGCATCGCCTGCTGCTCCGCGAGGACAACGCCGACGAGCGACTGACGCCCGTCGCGCGCGAGATGGGACTCGTCGGCGACGAGCGCTGGAGTTTCTTCGCGGCCAAGCGCGAGGCGATCGCGGCGGGCGCCGTGCCCGCGGGCGCCGACGAGCGACTCGCGGGACAAGTCGCACGCGGACTCGAGGCGCGCGAGAAGTATGCGGGCTACATCGAGCGGCAGCAGGCGGAGGTCGAACGGCAGCGCCGCAACGAAGAGACCCGCCTGCCGGACGGCATCGACTATGCGAAGGTAGCCGGACTCTCGAACGAGGCGCGACAGCGCCTGATCGAATCGCGGCCCGGCACGCTCGGCCAGGCATCACGCCTCCCCGGCATCACGGCCGCGACGATCTCGATCCTCCTCGTCCACCTCAAGAAGCGCGCGCGGGCCGCATAGGAATCGCACCGCTCGGAGGCTGATGCGGCGCCAGGCGCGCTCAGTGCCAGCGCACGAGGATGTTCTCGGCCTCGTCGAACTCCAGGATCGCCTGCGGCTTCATCGACTCCTTCTGCCGCAGGCTTTCGAGATACGCCTTGTCGTAGTAGACGTCTCTGAGCGCATCGAGCGGATCGAGCATTCGGACCACCTGCGATCTCGGCGTCGACGATTTCCCGTTGACCGTGGCCCGCTGGATTTCACCGAAGCCGTGCAGGACCAGCCGGATCCTCCGGAACGGTGACTCGTAGCTTCCCTCGGGCCGCGCGAACGTGAGTTGCCTGGCCGCCGGATCAAACGCGATCGTCCGCATGCGGAACCGTCCCTTGCGGTAGTCGAGCGTCTCGCCGTCGTCGTCGTAGACGACGAACTCGTTCCGCTCGGTCCCGTTGAAGACGTGCACCGTCAGCACGGATCCCGGGCCGTCCTGCGTCGACTGCACTTCGCGCTGCATCGGGATGATCGCGGAGCCTTTCGCGAAGATCGGCAGGCGATGGCCGGCATAGTCCGCAGCGACGACGCGCCCACCCTCGAGTCGCTCGTCCGTGAAGATGTCGTACCACGGCCCGGCGGGCAGGTAAGTCTCCTTGCGCCGCTCCTGGCTGGTCATCGGGTTCACCAGCAGTCCGGGACCGAAGAGGAATTCGTACTGGTACTGCGGGCTGTAGACACTGGCGTCGAAGGACGCATCGATGCTGAGGCTGCGGCTTACCGGCATGCCGGTCTCGGCGGCCTCATGGAAGGTCGAGTAGAGATACGGCATCAGCGCGTAGCGGAACCCGATGTACGCCTTCGAGATCGCCTCGGCTTCCTCGCCGTAGGCCCAGGGCTCGTTGGCCGCCTGATACTGCCCGCGATGGTTGCGCAGGTAGGGTGCGAACACGCCGACTTCGACCCAGCGGCGGAAAAGATCCTTGTTGCCGTCGCCGATGTAGCCGCCGAGGTCGGGCCCCGTGAACGGCACGCCGGACAAGCCCATCTGGTTCACGAGCAGCGAACCGAGCAGGATGTGCTCGTCCTTGGCCTGGTTGTCGCCGCTCCAGACGGCGGCATAGCGTTGGATGCCCGCGAAGCCTGAGCGGCTCAGCACGAATGGCCGCCGGTTGCCGCCGTATTGTTCGGCGGACTCGAACGCGGCGCGCGCCATCAGCATGCCGTAGTAGTTCTGTGCCTCGAGCGCCGAAGTCTTCTGCCCGTCGAAGTCGAACATCACATTGTCGGGAATCGCCTGGCCGTCGATCGCCGGCTCGTTCATGTCGTTCCAGAGCCCGTGGATCCCGAGGTCCTGGTAGAGCTTCATGTTGTCGATCCACCAGCGGCGCCCGCGCGGATCGGAGAAATCCACGAAATGATTGGTGTTGGGCGCGATGTCCGCGACCCAGAGCTCCCCGTCGGCGTAGCGAAGCAGGACGTCATCCTTGAGCGCGCTCTTGTACTGCTCGTATGTGTCGTCGATCGCGATGCCCGGGTTGACGGAGGCCGTCAGCTCGATGTTCATCCCGCGCAGCGTGTCCGTGAGACGCCGCATGTCGGGAAAGCGCTCCTTGTTGATCCGGAACGGCTGGTACTCGTGCAGGTAGTCGGCGTCGAGCACGATGCCGTCGAGCGGGATCCTTTTCGCGCGGAAAGTCCGCGCGATGAACATCACCTGGTCCTCCGGGTAATAGCTGCACCGCGACTGCTGGTAGCCGAGGCTCCAGCGCGGCGGCAGCGGCATGCGGCCGGTGAGGGACGTGTAGTGCCCGAGGATCTTTGCGACGGAGGCGTCGTGGATGAAGAACTCGTCCAGCGCGCCGCCGTCGAACGCGAAGGACGCGAATCGCTTGTTCGAGGCACCGAAGTTGAAAACGGAACGATAGGAGTTGTTGAAGAAAAGGCCGTAGGCCTTGCCGTGATGCAGTCCCATGAAGAACGGGATGCTCACGTACATCGGTACCTTGGGGTCGTCGTAGCGGTAGTTGTCGGTGTTCCTGAGCGTGATCACGGATCCGCGCCGGTCGAGGTTGCCGAGCTCCTCGCCCATGCCGATGAAGCGCTCGCCGTCCTGCAGGCGCTTATACTCGGTGACCTTCCGCCCCTCGACGGTGATTCCGAGTTCCTTGCCGGGCAGGTCCTCGTTCAGGACGTTCCCGTCCGCGTCCTTGAACGTGATTCGAAGGTCGGGCCGCAGCTCCACTTCCGCAGTGACGGCCGACGTCTTCAGTGAGACGAGGTCATCGGTGGCAGCAAAGCTGAAGGCCGAGTCGCCGGGCGGCGAGTCGCTGACGAGCGCATAGCCGACATTCCTCTTCGAGCCCTCGGGTGTGACGCGGACGCGGACGACCTGCGGCGACCAGACTTCGACCGCGAACTCGGCCATCGCAGTGCGGCCACTGATGCCGTGCGCGGTCTTCTGGTACGTGACGACCGCGCCGAGGTTCGCGGCGAACGCCGTGGCGGGAGCCAGCAGGCCCAGAACGACGAGGCCGGCCGAAGCGCGGAACGCGGTCATTTCTGCGGCACGCCGCGGAATGTCATGCGCTGGAGTGTCGGTACGCGGTCAAACCATTGGTGCTTCACGGCGCCCGCGAGGTGCGCGGCGAGCAGGCCATACAGCACGTAGCTCAACCACTCGTGTACGTGGTGGAAGAGCTCGTCGAGCTCCTTCTTCGGCGCCGCCGGCAGGTCCGCCACCCAGGCGATCCGCGGCATTTCGAAGACCCCGAAGACGCTGATCGGCACCTGCTCGGCCCATTCCCATGCCGAGTCGTAGATCCAGCCGGAGAGTGGCATGGCGAAAATAATGAAGTACAGGCTCGCATGCCCGTAGCGGGCCGCGCGAACCTGCCAGCGCGGTATCTCCGGGCTGAGCGGCGGCGGACGGTGCCCGATGCGCCACAGCAGGCGCATGACGGCGAGGCCGAGCACGGTGAGGCCGATCGTCTTGTGCGTGTTGGTGACAGCCTGCGTCCAGGGGCGGTCGTCCCAGGTCTTGAAAGTCCACGCGAGCGCGATGTTGGTCACGACGAAGACGGCGATGACCCAATGAAAGACGATCGCGGTGCGGGTGTAGCGCTCGCTCACCGCGGGAGGTTCCGGGCGGTCCTATCCCGCTCTTCGGCGAGCCACACGTCCTCGCCTTCGTCGCCGCTGAACCGCCGCTCGCCATACTCGCGGATCCGGCTGTCCGGCACCTTCACGAGCGGCGTATAGCGCGGGTGCTGCGATTCCTTGTACGGGTCGTTCCGTGCCGCGTTGTAGCTCGAGATCATCGACCAGCGCGGGTTCTTCGACCGGTTCTGGTCCGAGCGGTGCAACGTGTTGCAATGGAAGAAGAGCACGTCGCCCGGCTCCATCTCGACGTGCACGAGCTCCTGCCGCTTGAGGACCTCCCGGACCCGCTCCACGTCCGCCCCGGCTTGCTCGCCGGTCAGGACATGGTCGATCCGGCCGCCGAGATGAGAGCCGCGCACGACCTGCAGGCAGCCGTTCTCCCGCGTGGCGCGATCGACCGCGATGAAGGCGCTGCCCATCCAGGGATTCAGGATCCCGTTGTGGTACCAGTAGCCGTAGTCCTGGTGCCAGGTCCACGCGCCGCCGGTCAATGGGTCTTTCATGATCATTTTCGAGTGGTAGTGATAGACCTCGCCGCCGAGAAGCTTCTCCATCGACCCGACGATCGATTCCGAGCGCGCGATCATCCCGTAGATCGTGTCGGTCGGATGGTTCCACAGCGACAGGCGCACCGTCCCGCCTTCGCCGTCCGCGCGGCCGAACGCGTGCCGGTCGAGAACGCGGTCGGCTCGTGCCGCGCGCCCGAGCAGGCCGACCTCGACCGCATCCAGCATGCCGCGCACGAGCACATAGCCGTCGGCCTCGAACGCTCCGACTTCCCTCTCGCCGATCGGTCCCTTGGCCATGTGCGCTCCTCTATCGCGCCGGCGTCGGCGCCTCCGACCAATGCCGCTCGATCTCCTCCAGTGTCCGGTTCTTCGTCTCGGGGACGAATTTCAGCGTGAACAGCGCCTGCGCCAGCGAAACCGCGCCCAGGATTGCGAACGTGGGCGCCTGTCCCAGCCGGTTCAGCGCAGCGGGGAACAGCAGGACGACGATCGCATTCGCCACCCACTGCGTCAGCACGGGCACGATCATCGCAGTGCCGCGCACGCGGGTCGGCAGGATCTCCGGCACCAGTGTCCAGAACACCGGGCCGATGCACGAAGCGAAGAAGGCGAGGTACCCCAGGATCAGGACCAGGGCCAGCGCACCCTCGAAACGTCCGAGCAGCACGGCGACGGTCAGCGCGCCCAGCATGACGGTCATGCCCAAGGAACCCGCGATGTACAGCGGCCGGCGCCCGTAGCGGTCGATGGTCCAGAAGGACACCAGCGTGAACGCGAAGTTGACGAGACCCACGACGAACGTCGACAGCAGCGCGACGTCGAGCTCCCACCCCGCCGACTGGAAGGTCATCGGCGCATAGTCGATGACCGTGTTGATGCCGGAGAACTGAATCAGGATGGCGAGCCAGAATCCGACGAACACGGCACGGCGCACGCCCGGCTGAAAGACCTCCCGCCAGGCGTGGCGCGTCGTCGTCGTTGCCAGGGCGGCGGCGGATGACATTTCGTCCCGCGAGTCGCCGATCCGCTCCATGACGGCGAGCGCCTCGTCGCGCCGGCCCGCCATGAACAGGAACCGCGGCGTTTCCGGGGCGCGGAGCAGCAGCCCGAGAAAAATCACCGATGGAATGACGCCGGTCGCGAACATCCAGCGCCAGTTGTCGGGCCCGACGTCGTGCAGCCCGTAGTTGATGCAATAGGACACCAGGATTCCGGTGACGATCGACATCTGGTACAGCGCGCCGAGCCGCCCGCGCACCGGCGCCGGCGCGACCTCCGAGACGTACATCGGCGACACCAGCGACACGGCACCGACGGCGAGGCCCCCGACGAAGCGGGCCATGAGGAAGCTCGGGAAATCCCAGGCGATTCCCGTCGCTACCGACGTCAAGGCGAACAATGCCGCGATCCAGAGCAGGACGCAGCGACGGCCATATCGATCGCTCAAGCGGCCCGCGATAGCGGATCCGACGGCACAGCCAAACAGCAGCGAGCTGAACGCAACACCGAGACCAAGGTCACCGAGCGCGAAGTGCCGGGCGAGGAACGGTCCGGCGCCGCTGATGATGGCGACGTCGAAGCCGAAGAGTAGGCCGCCGGTCGCGGCGGTACAGGCGAGGAACAGGACGTAGCGCATGTTCATGGCTGTCTGGCCGTTTCCGCGGCGAGTTTCTTCAGCATCTCACCGATTTCCGGGTTCGACATGAACGCCTTCCACAGGATGCCGCTGCGATAGTTCTCGACCATCGCGACGATCGGCGCCTGGTTGAGGCCCATGTAGTGAAAGGCGAGCCATTGCTGGCTCGGATTGTAGTTGTCGCGCGGCCCGTAAACGCCCCACAGCTCGGCGCCGAGGTCGCGATAGAAATGCTTGAAGGCGGCCATCGACGCCTCGGGCGTGTAGGGGAAGGAGGACAGCGCACCGGTGAGCGCGATCGTGCCCTCGTCGTTCCACTCGTCGGGCGCAGGCGTCATGTAGCCGTTCGGGCCGAATCCCGCTGTCAGGCCCCAGGCATTCGCGCCGTAGCCCTTGAACCCCTTGGGGTTCGCGATGCACCAGGCGCGATTGATCTCGGCGATGTGCTTGCTGTTCTCGAAGTACGAATCCGTGAAGCGATCCCGCAGCTGGCGTGGATCGAATCCCATGAAGATGTAGTGGATAAAGAACAACGGACCGCCGCTGCTGACGCCGACGTCGAGCTTGATGCCGAAGAACGAGCTGCCGTTCCCGTACATGCGACCGTCGGGACTTCCGGACCAGCCTTGGCGATAGTCCTGCGCGAGCTTGGCCTGGCTCGCCCAGCCGCTGTAGTACATGGACGCCGGCACCGGATGCGTCGGCGAGGCGATCGCGAGCAGATAGGTCGGGACGGTCTCGTTGAAGCCGATCAGCGGGTGCTGGATCTGGTTGCCCCACTGCGGCGACCAGTGCCAGTAGAGATAAGGACTGTCCGGCGGCATGCGGTACCAGTCCCACTCCACGGTCTCCCACAGTGCCGTGATGCGATCGCGCAGCGAGCGTTCGCGGGCATCCTTGCGATCGAAGTATCCTCGTGCCGTGAGCAGGCCCTGGATCACGTACGAGGTTTCGATGATGTCGCCGCCGTTGTCGTACATGCCGAACAGCGGCAGGGTCTCGCCGGAAACGTCGTCGTAGTAATGCGACCAGGCGCCGTGGTAGCGCGGTGCGCGCTCGAGGAAGGAAACGATCTTCTCGAGCCGCTCGATTCCCTGGTCGCGCGTGATGATCCTTCGATGTACCGCCGCCACCAGCGCGCTGAGGCCGAGGCCGGTCGCGCCGGTCGCGACGATGCGGTCGTCGCCGGGAATGTTTTCGTGCGCCATGCCGGAGTTGGCGCCAGATGCTTCCCAGTAGTAGCGGAACGCCGCTTCCTGGAGCATGTCGAGCAGCTCGTCGTCGCTCAATTCGCGCGTCGCCGCCGTGGCTTCGGCGGACGCGCTCGACTCGCGTCCTTGCCAGTCCGCCGCGGCGATCCGGTAGCGCGCTTTGGCGCCGGAGCGGCCGATGAAATCGGCGAAGCGATTGATGCCGGGGCGCTGTGTCCCGATCGGCAGGAACGTCGCGCCGTCCAGTGAGCGGGACACGACGTAATAGGCCGCGGCGCTGTCGGCGGGCGCCTGCCATTGCACGTCGATGTGGCGGTCGAAGCCCTTCGCCGTCACGCCGTCAGGTACCGGCAAGGGCGCGCGCGCCGCGGCCGCCGCCGGCTCGTCGTCGATCCGGATGTCATCCACGATCAGCACGTGTTTTTCCCCGTCCGCCCGGCGCTGGTGGAAGATGAGGCTCTGCAACCGCGCCGGCTGGAATTCATACACTGAAGCGGAACGAAGCTTCGTGAAGGGAATCCGGACCGGCACCCATCGGCCGGCGGGAAGGTTGCCGGTGTAGTCCGCGAGCGGCACTTCGACGGTGAAACTGCCGGGCATCGTCGCTACCTGCAGGCCGCCGCGCGCATCGGACAGCACCACGCCGGGGAGGTCCTCGGCCGCGAGGGCCTCCGGCGAATAGACCCAGAAGAAAAGCGTGCCGCCGGAAAAATCCGGAAACCGGTTCGGAAAGCTGACGAACTGGACCTGCGCATCCCAGCTGCCGCCCGGAGCCGACGCCCACTCGACGCGCAGGGCGTTCGGCGGCGTGCGATGGATGGCCGGTTCGACCGGCAGGCGATGGCCGACGGAGCGGAGCTCGCTCGCCCCGTTGTGCGTCGCGACGCTCGGCCAGTACACCTCGAGCTGCTCGCTGTTGTCGAAGAATACGTGCCGGTAGTAGTCCGACTGCGCTGCGGCGGGATCGGCGATGCAAAGGCCGGCAACGAGAAGGAGAATTCCCGACAGTCGAACATGGTTCCGCATGCCTTCGCTCCGCACCGCTGGTGTCCGGCCTCGCTTCGAGTCGCGCCGCGTCATGGCCCGTATCCGCCGGTCGTGAGGACGGGTCCGAGCGCGGCAAGGTGGGGCGCGAGCTCCCCCGCGAAATGCCGCCAGCGACCGACCGAACGGTCGTTGACCTTCTCCGCGACGCGCGCGTAGCTCGGTGTCGGCGCATAGCGCCGGCCCTCGTGGAAGCGCAGGCACGCATCCTCGAAGGGCAGGCCGACGTGCGAAAGCAGGCGGCGCGTCTCCCCTTCCGGGTCCGCGACGAACCGTTCGTACTGCAGCACGTGAACCGCGAACTCGAGCTTGCGCCGGTAGTCCGCGACCAGCGCCTCGGTCGCCGCCAGGTGGCGCACGATGTCCTCGATCCGGAACGCACAATTGAATCCATGCGAAAGGTTGTTCGAGAGCATCGACACGGCGACGTCGCGCGGATCGCGCTTCACCAGGACGAGCTTCGCCTCCGGAAAGGCCATGAGCAGGAGGGGCAGGTTGATTTCGTTGAATGGCGTCTTGTCGGTGAACAGGCGCGCGCCCGGGCCGGTGAGCCCTGCCGTCTCCGCGCGCGAGAAGTAATGGTCGCGGAGAACTGCGGCCAGGTGCCGCTCGTCCGCCGCCGCGGTCGAGTCGAGGCAGCCGGGGAAGTCGCCGCCATACCGGCACAGGCGCTCTGCCACCGTGCGCAGCTCGCCAATCCACGAATGCTCGCCGCCCGCGCGCACGGCGCTGTGGGCTGACAGCACCTGCTCGATCAGTGTCGTGCCGGAGCGCGGCGCACCCAGGATAAAGACCGGCTGTGGCACGTCGCCGCGCGTGGACGCGCGCGGTATCCGCGCCATCGTCGCGGCGCCGAAGTACTCGCGCAGTGCGCGGTAGAAATCGGCGACGCCCGCGGCGTCGTACGAAAGGCCGCCCAGCTCGGCCGCGAGCTTGCGCTTGCCCTCGACGTAGTCGGCCCAGGCCTTGGCAGGACGGCCGACGCGCTCATACAGGCGCCCTCGCTCGAGCTGCCCGTCACCGTTGATATTGCGGGCCGCTTCGATGATCGAGAGGGCCTCGGCATCGCGCCCGGTCCGTGCGAGGTATTGCACGCGCAGGAGGCTGACTGCCTCGGCGGAGGACGCCGCCTCCGCGGCTTCGAGGAGCCGCTCCGCGCCCGCGAAGTCGCCCTGCACTTCCCGCAGCTTCGACCAGTGCGCGAGGATCCGCAGTGTCTTTGGCGCGAGCCGGTCTGCTTCCGCAAAGGCCGCCTCCGCTTCGGCGGTACGTCCCTGCTGCATCAGGTTGAGCGCGAGGTTCGCGAGCGGCCCGGCGTTCTTCCCGCCGGTCTCGAGCGCGCGACGGAAGTGCCACTCGCCCGCCGGCAGGTCGTTTTCCAGGGACAGCAGCGTGCCCAGCTGATCGTGTGCGGCCGCATTGCCGGGATTGGCGACGATGGCGCGGCGCGCGACGGCGAGCGCATCCGTGTTCCTGCCGTGATTCGCCAGCAGGGCGATGAGGTTGATGAAAGCCCAGTCAGCGCGCCGGTCGTTCGTGACGATGTCCGACAGCGTTTTCGCCGCCTCTGCCAGGTCCCCGCGCGCAATCGCGTCGCGCACTGCCGCGGGAGTCGGTTCAATCGGGTTGGACATCTCTGACGTCGATCTCCTGCGCCAGCGGCAGTATCCGCGAGGATGCGCCGACGTGCATGCGATAGCGCCCGGCCGGGCGGCGCCATTCGCCGGTGCTCGTGTCCCACGCTCGAAGCGCGTAGGGATCCGCCGAAATCCGGACGCGACGCCGCTCGCCTGGCGCGAGCTCCACGCGCGCCCAGCCCGCCAGCCGCTTCGCGGGCTCGCCGGCCTGCGCCGGAAACTCGAGATACAGCTGTGCAACCTCGGTGCCGCTGAGTTTGCCGGTGTTTGCGAGGTCGAACTCCACCGACAAGTCGCGATTCACCGTGAGCTTTGAATAGGCGAAGGTCGTGTAGCTGAGGCCGTAGCCGAATTCGTAGGCCGGCAGCTTCTTCTGCGAGTCGTACCAGCGGTAGCCGACGGCCAGCCCCTCGCCCAGCGTGACGACGGGCGAATGCGCGGGCGCCGTTTTAGGGTTGCTCGCGTCGGCTCGCGGCTCGGGCGGCCGGGGGCGCGGGAGGTCGGCTTCGGCGCGCGGAAAACTGACCGGCAGCCGGCCGGACGGATTGATGCGGCCGAACAGGATGCTGGCGATCGCCTCGGCGCCGCGATTGCCGGGGTACCAGGCTTCGAGAACGGCGCCGACCTCGTGCGCCCAGGGCGTGAGGACGGAGCCACCCGTCTGCAGGACGACGATCGTCCTCGGATTCGCGGCCGCGACCTTCCGGATCAGCTCGTCCTGGCCAGCGGGCAGCGAAAGGCTCCGCAGGTCTTCTCCCTCGGTGCGTGTCTGCCAGGCGAAAACGATCGCGACGTCCGCCGAAGCGGCGAGGCGAGCCGCTGCTTTCACGTCTTCTCCCGGGTCGAACTCGACCTTCGCCGAAGGCGCAATGCCGCGGATCGCCTGGAGGGGCGAGGAGTGATGCCAGCCCGTGCTCGCGAACATCGCGAGATCCGGGTCGGTGCCCGGCGGCGTGTCGTCCAGCGTGACGCCGCCGATCGCGTCGACCCTCGAGGAGCCGCCGCCGGACAACACGCCGATGTCGGCGCGGCGGCCGATCACCGCGATCGTCCGCAGCCTGTCGGCCGACAGCGGCAGGAGGGCGTTCCTGTTCTCGAGCAGCACGATCCCGTTCTCGGCGACGCGCTGCGCGACCGCGAGACCCGCCGCAGCGTCGACCAGCCTTACAGGCTCGTCCCGGTCCAGGGCGCCCACGGCGGCGAGGCTGCGGAGGATGCGGCGGACCATGTCGTCGATGCGCGCCGCGGAGACTTCGCCTTTCTCGACGGCGGCCTTCAAGGCGCCGGCGAAGTAGCGCTCTTCCCAGAACTCCTGGTCAAGGCCGGCATTGGCGGCCTGGGCCGTGCTGTGCGTCGCGCCCCAGTCGGACATGACCCAGCCCTTGAATCCCCACTCGGCCTTCAGGGTGTTGAGCAGGCGTGCGTTTTCGCAGGCGTAGACGCCATTCACCTTGTTATAGGCGCACATGACGCTTCCGACGCCGGACTCCTTCACCGCGATCTCGAACGGCAGCAGGTCGATCTCGCGGAGCGAGCGCTCGTCCGCCGCCATGTCGACGAAGCCGCGATCGGTCTCCTGCGAGTTCGCGACGAGGTGCTTCACGGTCGAGACCACGCCCTGCGACTGGATGCCGCGCAGCTGAGCCGTCACGATGCGGCCCGCCAGGACCGGGTCTTCGCCGAGGTACTCGAAATTGCGCCCGTTCCAGGCATCACGCTCCACGTTGGCGCCGCCGGCGAGCAGCACGTTGAAGCCCCGGTCCCGCGCTTCCCGGCCCATGATCCGCCCGCTCTCGAAAGCAAGCCCCGGGTCGAAGCTCGCGGCCAGCGCCTGGGAGGAAGGCATGGCCGTCGCGCGTCCTTCCGGTCCGCCGTCGATGTTCCTGACGCCGAGCGGCCCGTCGTTCAGCTGCAGCGCGGGAATCCCGAGCCGGGGCAAGGCCGCAACGAAGCCGGCCCCGCCGTGCGCGCCGGCCGGCGCCGGCCGCCCCTCGTACGCGAACCCGAGCGTCCCGTGGAGCAGGTGGATCTTTTCGTCGAGCGTCATCGTGCGAACGAGCGCGTCCGCGCGCGCGCCCGGGTCCGCGCTTCCGTCAGGGCCGGGTTCGCTCGCGTGCACGGCCATCACGATCGCAGCGGATGCAGCAAGGCCCGCGGCGGCGCGGAGGGCGCGCGGGGCCGCGCCGGCGGAGCGCTCCAGCGCCTGGCCGGCGGGCCCCATGGTTCAGCCGCAGGACTTCACGTCGGCGCGCCCCGGCTACCAGTTGAAGTTCAAGCTGAGCTTGAACGTCCGCGGCACGCCCGAGATGTCCCCCTGGTGGAAGTAGGTCGGCAGTCCCGGGAACCCGCTGTTGAGCTGCGCGTAGTTCTTGTGGTTCGTGACGTTGAGCGCGTCGAGGCGGACCTGGATGGCCGAGCCGTTGGCGAACTCGAATGACTTCGTCAACTGCAGGTCGAGCGCCAGGTAGCCGAGCACGCTCGACGGATACTGCGAGATCTTGAAGTAGTTGTAGTTCAGGCCGTTCGCCGGGGCGGTCCTTCCGGGCGAGGTGCCGATGCCGTTGAAATTGGTCTGCGGCCTCGGCGTCTCGACGACGAACTTGGCTCCCACCATCATTCCCCACGGGATGTCCGCGGTTCCGATCGCGACGAGGCGGTTCTTCGGGACCTGGCTCGACAGCACGGTGAGCGAGTTCCTGGCGAAGGGGTAGTCAAACTGGTAGTCGCCGTTGAACTCGAGCTTTTCCTTTGCCCACGAATACGTGTACGCGAAGCTCGCGGACCAGGGCGATTCGCTGCTGTATGGCTTGTCGAAGGAAATCAGGACTTGCGTGGTCTTGGTCTTCTTGGCGTTGTCGAACAGGTAAAGCCCTCCGCCGCCGGCGTTCGGAATAAGCGCTTCGTTGAGCGAGTAATGGAAGGAGTCGTACCAGTACCACGTCCCGTCCCCGAAAAAGTTCCCGGGGCTCGCGATCACGCCGTCGTAGCTCGCGATGTACGCCCACGCGACGCTCGTGTTCCAATCGCCCACGCGATTTCGCATGCCGAGCGTGAACTGGTCGGAATAGGGCGCCTTCAGCTTGTTGTTGATGAAGTGCATCTCGCCGAAGTTGCTGGGGGCGATCGATGCCAGCCCCTCCGGCGTCAGGTAGGCGTCGTCCCAGGGGATGCAGAATTCGTTGCCGGCAGTGCCCGGCTGGCAGCCCGGGTTGTTGGCGTTCCAGAACTGGATCGTCGGCACGTACAGCGTCGCCTTGTTGGTCTCGTGCTGCAGGATGCTGAAGACGTTCCGGTCGTAGCTCCGGGCCGCGCCGCCGAAGACCACGTGCTCCTGGTCGGCATTGATGTCGTAGGAAAACCCGAACCGCGGCGCGATCTGGTCCGAGGGATTGCTGCGGTTGTGGCCGTTGCTGATGTAGTCGTTGATGTCGATCCCCGCGTTCGCGAGCGTGTCCGCGTAGGTCTGGCCGGGCTGCGAACCGTGGTAGCCGCCGCTGAAGTTGTACGGGCAGACATTGGGGTCGTTCTGGTCGGCCGGCGCGCAGCCATTGGTGTCCAGGGCGAAGATCGCGTCCACGAACCGCTGCGGCGTCACGTAGTTCGTGTAGGTCGGCGTTTCCTCGTAGTCGTAGCGCACGCCGAGGTTCAGGACGAGCTTGTCGTTCACCGCCCAGTCGTCCTGCAGGTAGATGCCGTACTGGCGGTTCTTCGAAGTCGAAGTCACATCCAGGTCGGTGTCGGCCTGCGCGCCGAAGGTGACCTGGAAGGGATCCGCCTCGACGCCGGTATCCGGCGTATCGGGAGCGACGTAGAACGAGTACAGCGCCTCGGTCGAGGCGTCGCGAACCTTGAGCTCGACGTCCTTGTACTTGATGCCGGTCTTCACGGTGTGGTCGCCGAGCCAGCTCAAGTCGGTGAACGTGATGTCTTCCTGCAGGGAATAGCCGTTCTGCGCCGTGAAGAAGTAGTTGCGCGGATCGACGCCGTCGATCTGCAGGATCGGGTCGAAGCCGTTGTTCTGTGTGCCCAGGGCCACGAACTGCTGACCCGGCGTATCGCCCGCCTTCGACGGCGAGTCCTCCGTATCTTCGTACGTCGCGGTCGCCTCGTTGAAGTAGCGATCACCGGCGTGCTCCCAGCGCAGCGCCAGGCGGTTGTCGTCGTTGACGTACGTGGACGCCGCGGACTCGGCGAAGATGCCGGCGGCGCCGGCCTGCTGGCGCTCCTTGCGGGACTTGCCCGAGAGCTCGAGGCGATCGGCGGCACTGAACTCCCAGTCGAGCTTGCCGAAGAACAGGTCCTCGTCGAACGGATTGGCGACCGGGCCGTAGTTCGCCCGCAATTCCGGGGTCAGGCTGCCGACCCAGTCGTGCGGCGTCTGGTTGGGGCCGAACAGCTGCGGTGCCTGCACGGTATTGGGCGTCGAGAATTCCTTGGCCTCGTAGGTGAGGAAGAAGTGCATCCTGTCCTTGATGATCGGGCCGCCGATCGACAGGCCGTACTCCTTGCTGTCGCCGCCCTCCTTGCCGGTACCGGCGGCCTTCTCGGCCGGCGTCTCTTCCCGAAGACCCGAATCCGTGTAGGTCATGAAGGCCCCGGCCTCGAATTCATTGGTTCCCGACTTCGTGACGGCGGTGATCGCGGCGCCGGAGACCTGGTCGTACTCGGCCTTGTAGTTCGACGTGATGACCTTGTACTGGGCGATGGCGAGCTGCGGGAACGGGTTACCCGGGTCGCCGGCCGTCCGCTGGATCGGATCCGCGCCGGCCTGCCCCGTCACTCCGCTCGGCCGCACGTAGTTCTTCTGGCCGACGCCGTCGATGTAGACGTTGGTCGTTCCCGCGTTGAGCGTGCCGCTGCGGATCTGCGTGTTGCCCTTGGCGTCGACCTGGAACTGCATGCCCGGCACCGCGTCGGCGAACTCGAGGAAGTTCCGCGTGATCTGCGGCGTCACTTCGATCTGCCGCAGCGAGATCTCGCCGCCGACTTCCGAGGTCCTGACCTCGGCCAGGCGATTGCCGGTGACATTGACCTCGCCCAGCTGCGTCGGCGCCTGCGCGGCGCCAAGATCCAGCGTCGCGGTGGAACCGACGCCCAACGAGACGACCTGCTCAGTGCCCGGCCCCGCGCTGACGCGATAGGTGCCGGGCGGCAGGCCGACGAGCACGTACGTGCCGTCCGCGTTCACCTGGGTGCGCCGTGTGAGGCCGGTGTCGGTGTTCGTGACGGTCACTTCGCTGCTGGCGGGCGCCTTGCCGCGCAAGGCCGAATTCGCCGACTGCGCCGCCGCCTGATGCGGGAGCGCACTCGAGAGCAGGACGGCGCTGATGGCCGTTGCGAGGCGCCAGTCACTCCGGGCCACGGTCTTCGTCGCTGTGCGAGTTTTCATGAGATTTACCTTGCTCGTTGATTCCTGCGGCGCCGTCCTACGCCGGCGCGGCCCCCAATCGAACTTACCTGCCCGTCGAAGGCTCGACGGCGCTCAAAGCCGCACCGATCATTCCGCCGCGCGCGCCGAGCTGCGCGCGGCGCACGCGGAGATTCCTCGCGATCCGGCCCCAGGCAAACCGCGGGAGCGCCGCGCGAAAGCTGTTCCAGTAGCGGCCGGGAGCGGCACCGACGCCGCCTCCCAGGACCACCAGGGAGGGGTCGAGCGCGTTGACCAGGATCGCGACCTGCGCCGCGAGCTCGGTTGCCGCGGCGTCGACCACGCGGCGCGCGACGCCGCCGCGCTCGCGGGCGGCCTGGCAGACCTCCGCGGCGTCGCCGGCGACGTAACCCAGGGCCTTTGCGCGGCGAACCAGCGCAGGTCCCGACGCGCGGGTTTCGAGCGGGGCGTAGACCGTTCGCCTGCCCCGAGCGTCGCTTGCGCAGGTCGGGCCGCTCGCGAACGCGAGGGCATGTCCGTGCGCGCCGGCCCAGGGCCGGCCGCCGACGAACAGGGTCGAGCTGATGCCCGTGCCGACGCCCACGTACAGGAAGCTTGGATCGCCGCGCGCCGCGCCGAGCCGCGCTTCGGCCAGCGCGGCCGCCCGCACGTCGGACGCGATGGTCACGTCACCGAACGCGGCGAACGCCTCGCGGACCCGGCTCGACCGCCAGGGCAGGACCGCGCGACTTTCGATCCGGCCGCCCGGCCCGACGAGCTCGGGCACGCCGATGCCGACCTTGTGGACGGACAACCCGTCCCTGCTGCCGGCTTCGACGACCTCGCGCGCGATGGCCGCCGCACGCGCGAGCGCCTGGCGAGCGCCGGCCGCAGCCTCCGTCGGAATCGCGCGCACGTGTCGGAGCGAGCGTGACCGCGGCAGGAAGAGGCCGGCCCGGATGTTCGTGCCGCCGACGTCGACGCCGAGCACACAGCGCTGGCGATCGCGCATTCGCGCCCGCCGCGGCGCGCGGGTCACGCCAGGTACCTCGGCGCGACGCCGAGCAGGGCGGTTGCCGGGGTGGAGAAGGACAAGAGCTCGTACTGCCCGCCTTCCGGGATGAAGACTGCGTCGCGCGGGCCGAGCTCGAACGTCGTCGACTTGGATTTCCACTGCGTGCGCACCATCAGCTCGCCGGACAGGCCCACGACCATCGCATCGCCCCCGTGCGCGGTCTTCTCGCCGACCGCGCCCGCCGGCACCTGCAGCTCGGCGACCGTCAGGTGCTCAGTGCTGACGATCAGGCCGACCGCGATCTCGCCCTCCAGGCGGAGCGAACGGTCGCGCGCGCCGATCCGGCGCAAGGTCGAGAGCTTGTCCGCGCCGGCGAAATTCCCGAGCAGCTCATTGCGCTGGTAGACCGGCGCCTCGAGGTACTTCTGGCTCATGGCGTAGGTGCCGCTCGCCCCCTGCGACGGCGGCGGGGAGAAGAACTCCAGAACGCGCAGCGGCTCGACGCCCTGGGCGCGCACATGGTGCCAGGTGTCCCTGCGGAAGAAGACGGATTCGCCGGTCAGGCACTCGACGATCTCGCCCGTCTCCGGGTTGCAGGCGAGCATCGCGCCCTGCAGCACGAAAAGGACTTCGTCCGCGGCGAATACGGTGCGGAAGGACGGTGAATGCTTGAACCACTGCCCGGGCGCCAGGCCGAACTCGAGCACGTGAATCCTGTCGGTCGAGGCGTAGAGCCAGTCGCCGACGAGGCCCGATTGCCGGTCGCCCCAGATGTGATGCTTGAGTTCGCTGCGACGGACCAGGGTCGGCGCGTCGAACGTCGGCCGCGGCGAAGGCACATATCCCGATGCAGCCCGGTCGGCCAATTCCCCTCCGCGTTGTTGTTTTGCCGCCGTTCGACGACCACGGCTGTCCCGGAATATAGGCGCGCCCCATGCCGCTTGCAACCATCAGCAACCATCAAGAACCAACCGTATCCGCTTCGTGCAGTGCGGCATTGCCTCGCTCCGGAGCGCTCGGTAATCTGGCCCGGCGACGGCGGCGGGCGGGAGCGCCGCGCCGCAATCCGACCAAAGACAACCAGCGCCTCATCGAGCGTCCATGACCCGAATCCGACATCGCCGCCGTGCGCGCACACCGCTCGCAAGGCTGAGTACCACGCCCCTCTACGAATCCTGCGCGACGGCACTGAATCGCGAGATCGAATCCGGCGTCCTGCGGCCCGGCCAGCGCCTGCCGTCGGAGCGATCACTGGGCGATGCGCTGGGGTTCACTCGCCTCACCGTGCGGCGGGCGCTGCAGGTGCTCGCGCGGCGCGGGCTCCTCGAACCGGACGAGCACCGCGGCTGGCAAGTGCGCAATGATCGCGTCAGCGACAGCCTGTCGACGCTCGTCGGCTTTACGCAGATGGCGCAGATGCGCGGCCTCGTCGCGAGCTCGCGCATCCTGTCGCTCGAGTATCGGGACGGGACGTTCGACGAATCCGAGGCCCTGCGCGTTGCCCCGGGCGCGCCTCTTCTGGACCTGGCGCGATTGCGCCTGCTGGACGGCCAGCCCACGGCGATCGAGCGGCTGCGCATGCCGACGAGCCGCGTCCGATGGCCGGAAGGTTTCGACTTTACCGGCTCGATCTACGCCGCCATGGAATCGCAGGGCATCGTCCCCACGGTCGCCGACGCCTTCGTCGACGTAATCGACGCGAGCGACACGGAAGCGGGCCTGCTCGGCGTCGCGCCGGGTCGCGGCCTTTTGCGCCTGAACTGCGTGACGACGGGCGCGGACGGCGTCGTCATCAGCCTCGAGACTTCCATGTACCATCCCGATCGCTATCGATTCCGGGCGGTCCTGCACAAGCGCGGGCGGCGATGAGCCGAACCGCGAGGGGCCGGTTGCGCTTCGGGCTGTCGAGACTCGTTGCGGCGCTCTTTGTCGCGGGCATCTCGGCAGGATGCGGCCCGAATGGTGCGGGGGAACGCGACGGCGCGGTCGAAGGCGGTCGCCGCACGCTCGAGGTCTGGACGCCCGAAAGCGGTTCCCGCCTTCAGCTGGTCCAGCGGCGCGCCGCCGGGTTTTCCGCCGCGCATCCGGGCGTCGAGGTCAATCTCACGATCCGGGATTTCGGTTCCTATCCAGCACAGCTCAAGCTGGCGCTGGCGTCGGACCGCCCGCCGGACGTCGCGATCGGCAATCTCGGATGGTCGCTCGACGGGCCGCTGATCAAGGCCGGCCTCCTGCGTCCGCTCGATCCGTGGGCTGCGCGCTATGGCTGGGACAAGCGCTTCCCGGATGCTGCGCGGGCGCAGATGCGCTTCACGACCGACGGCAGGCAGTTCGGCCGCGGCGCCATCTTCGGCATCCCGTACGCCGCCGACGTCATCGGCTGGTTCTACAACGCGCGCAAGCTCGAGGCGCTCAAGGTCCCCGTGCCGATGACGCTGGCCGAGCTGGAGTCGAGCTTCGAGACCGCGAAGCACGCCGGCGAAGTCCCGATCATGCTGGGCAACAAGGCCCAGTGGCCCGGCTTGCACCTTTTCTATCTCGTCAGCGCCGACCTGGCCTCCAACGAGGAAATCAACGGCATCGTTTTCGGCGATCGGGCGATCCAGTGGACGGCTCCCGGCTTCGTGCAGAGCGCGCGCACGCTCGCCGGATGGAATGAAAAAGGTTTCATCGAGCCGGGGGCCAACGGGATGTCGCCGGCGGACGCACTCGCAAGATTTACCCAGGGCTCGGGCGTATTCCTGCCGGCGGGCTCGTGGAATGTCGCGGAGCTCTCGGCAGCCATGGCTGACAACGTCGGGTTCTTCCTCATGCCTCCCGTTCGCGCAGGAGACCCGCGGCGCGCGACCGGCAGCGTCGGTTACGGCTGGCACATCACGACCGCGAGCCGCCAGCCGGACCTCGCCGCGGAATTCATCGACTTCATGACCCGGGACGAATTTGCGATCGAGCTGGTGGCGGGCGGCGACATCACGCCGCTCGACCTCGGCGAACGCGCGCCCCGGCTGCCTTCACGGCTGGCCGGCGATGCCTATGCGGCGTGGCAAAGCGTCGTCTCGAATGGAACCCTGCTGCCGTATCTCGAATTTGCCGCGCCGAATGGCGCGGAGGTGCTCTATCCCACGATGCAGTCGATGATCGCCGGGCACGAGACGCCAGAGCAAGGGCTCGCCCGCATCGAAGAGTCGCGCAAAGAATTCCTGGACTCGCTGCGATGAAACGGAGCAGCGGCCGCGCAGTGCCCTACCTGTACGTGCTTCCGGCGTTCCTCTTCTTCGTGCCGTTCGTCCTCGTGCCCTTCGCGCACACGGTGGGCCTGTCCTTCTATGACTGGGATGGGCTGACGCAGGCGGCGTTCGCCGGGCTCGACAACTATCGCATGGCGCTCGGCAGCCCGCTGGTGCGGTCGGCGTTCGCGCATGCACTCGTTCTCATCTTCTTCTTCGGCGTGCTTCCCGTGCTGGTGGCATTGCCGCTCGCGGCGATGAGCGCGCGGGCGAACGCACCCGGCGGAAATGCGCTGCGGACGCTGATCTTCCTGCCGCAGGCAATCTCGACGGTCGTGGTCGGCGTCAGCTGGGGCTGGATCCTCGCGCTCGACGGGCCGCTCAACGCCGCGCTTCGCGCGCTGGGCCTCGACTGGGCCGCGATCGACTGGCTCGGCAGCTTCACCTGGGCGCTGCCGAGCCTCGGCATGGTCGGCGCGTGGACGCTGCTCGGCTTGTGCGTCGCCCTGTTCTTCGCGGGTCTGCAGCAGATTCCGGAGTCGCTCTACGACGCGGCGGCCGTCGACGGCGCCGGGCGTTGGCGGACATTCCGGGCCGTCACCTTGCCGGGGCTCAAGGGGCCTGTCGCCGTCGCGCTGACCGTCACCGTCGTCTCGGCGCTGCGGGCCTTCGACCTCGTGTTCGTGACGACGCGCGGCGGTCCGGGCACGGAAACCATTGTGCCGGGCATCCTGATCTATCGGCGCGCCTTCGAGGACGCGCGGCTGGGGTCCGCGGCAGCGCTCGCCGTGATCCTCGCCGTCGTCGTCTTTGCTGCGACCTGGATCATCAACCGGATCGCGGACCGGAAGCCGTCGTGATCGCGGCGACAAGGCCGGAAAAAACCTGGAGCACCGCGATCCTGCTCGTGTTCGCGGCGGCGACGGTGCTGCCGATCCTCGGCATCGTGCTGCTCAGCCTGCAGCCCGGCGAGGCGCAGCTGTCGGGATTCGCATGGCCCGACCGGCTGGACTTCGGCAACTACGCGCGCGCGTTCGAAGTGGCGCACTTCGGGAGCTACCTGAAGTCAAGCCTGGTCGTGAGCATCGCAGTGGCCGCCGGCACCGTCGTCGTGTCGACGCTAGCCGGTTACGCCTTCGGCACCATGCGCTTTGCCGGGGACAACCTGCTCTTTTATGTCCTGCTGACCGGCCTCGTCATCCCGTTCGAGGCCGTGATCGTGCCGCTCTACGTCGAGCTCCAGGCCGCCCGCCTCACGAATTCCTACGCATCGGTGATCCTGCCACTCGTCGGCGTGAACGCGGCATTCGGTACGTTCTGGATGCGCGCATATTTCCGCGCGGCCCCGCGCGAGCTGATCGAGGCGGCGAGCCTGGACGGCGCGGGGTCGCTGCGCATTCTCTGGAAGGTGCTGCTGCCGGGGGCGCGACCGGCGCTGCTGACGCTCGTGGTCCTCGCGTTCATGTGGTCGTGGAACGAGTTCCTGCTGCCGCTCGTCATGCTTTCGCGCGAGGACCTTCGGACGGCCCCGCTCGGGCTCGCCTTCTTCGCCAGCCGCTACACGACCGACCGCGTCGGCATGGCCGCTGCGGCGGTCATGGTGGCCCTGCCGGTCGTCGCATTGTTCGTCGCGACGCACCGGCGCTTCGTGCACGGCATGTGGGCGGGAGCCCTGAAGCAGTGACCGCGCGGAACGAGCCATGGCCGGTTCGGCTGACGCACGCGGAGGTCGAGTCCTTCCGGCGCGACGGTTTCCTGCGCGTCGAGGCCATCACCGACGGCGCGGAGATCGAGGTCCTTCGCGAGCTTGTCGACGGGCTGTTTCGGCGCAACAGCGGGTTCGCCGACGGCGATCGCCTCGAATTGAACGCCGACGCCGTCCGCGAGCCGCTCACGCAGGTCGTCAATCCCGAGCGCTATGCGCCACGGCTCGTCGAGGGCATTGCGTACCAGAATGCGCGGGAGATTGCGCGGCAGCTCCTGGGGCGCGGGTGCGGGTCTACCGGCAACCACGCGATCCTGAAGCCGGCCGGCATCGGCGGCAGCACGCCCTGGCACCAGGACGAGGCGTATTGGGATCCGCGATACTCGCACCGTGCCGTGAGCATCTGGATCGCGTTGCAGCCGGCGACGCTCGAGAATGGCTGCATGAGGTTCGTCCGCGGGAGCCATCGATGCGCCGTGCTGCCGCATGAGCTGGTGTCCCCCGAGGCGCATGGACTGCGCTTGATCGGGGCGGCGCCGTCCGGTCCGCAGGCGGTTTGCGAGCTGCCCGCGGCCGGAGCGTCGGTGCACGACGGTCGAACGGTCCACGGCGCCGGCGCCAACTCGACCGGGGAGCCGCGCCGCGCGCTCGTGTTCGGTTTCGGCCTCGCGCCCGTGCTCCTTGACACCCCTCATCACTATCCTTGGCAGCGGCCGGAATGGCTGCAGCCGGACAACATCATAAGGTGATACGCGTGCTCGGAATCGGAGTGCTCGGCCTCGGCAGTGTCTTCCTCGGTCCCTACCGTCGGGCAATCCTCCAGCTCGAACAGGCGGCAAAGGCCCGGCTCATCGCCGCATTCGACATCGACCGCGAGAAGACGAAAGCCGTCGCCGCCATGCACCCGTCGATCGCGGCGACCGCCACCGCGGCGGCGCTCATCGGGCGCGACGACGTCGACGTGGTGCTCGTGCTGACCAGCATGAACGAGCACGCCGAGCTCGCGGGTGCCGCGCTCCGGGCAGGCAAGCATGTGCTGGTGGAAAAGCCGATGGCGACCCGCCTCGACGCGGCGCAGGCGCTTCTCGAGATCAGCCGGTCGGCAAAAGGCCTTCTGGTCTGCGCTCCGCACATCGTGTTGTCGCCGACCTACCGCGCGATGCATGCCGACGTGATGTCCGGACGGATCGGCCGCGTGCTGCTGGCCCGCGCGCGGTACGGATGGTCCGGGCCCTGGTGGGGGCAATGGTTCTATCGTCCGGGCGGCGGCGCGCTGTTCGACCTCGGCGTGTACAACCTGACGAGCCTCTGCGGATTCATGGGTCCCGTGCGGCGGGTGTGCGCGATGGTCGGCACCGCGATCCCGAAGCGCCTGTCCGAAGGCGCCGAGATCGAAGTTCAGGCGGACGACAACGCGCAGGTGCTGCTCGATTTCGGCGAGAGCCGGTTCGCCTGCATCACGACCGGCTTCACGATGCAGAAATACCGCAGCCCGGCGATCGAGCTCTACGGCAGCGAGGGCGTCCTGCAGATGCAGGGCGACGACTGGGCGCCGCAGGGATTCGAGCGATGGACGCGGGAGCGCGGGACCTGGGAGATCCTCGAGGACAGCGAGCCCCAATGGCCGTGGACCGCGGGCCTCCGGCACCTCGTCGAATGCGTTGCCGCCGGCACGCGGCCCCTCAACCGGCCCGAGCACGCGCTGCACTGCCTGGAGGTGATGCTGGCTGCCCAAACATCGGCGCGAGAAGGCCGTTACGTGCAGATCGAGTCCGGCTTTCCGGCGCTCGACTTCAGCCACATGCCGGAGAGCGCCGCGGACAGTCAACGGCGCCGTCACGACCCGAGATCCACCTAGGGACCGCGGGCGGCGATGGCATCCATATCGGTCGAGAGCGCCAGCCGCCGGTTCGCGGACGGGACACGCGCCCTGGATGGCGTGAGCCTCGGCGTCGCGGACGGCGAATTCCTGGTGCTCGTCGGCCCGTCCGGCTGCGGCAAGTCGACGTTGCTGCGGGCGGTAGCGGGTCTCGAGACCCTGGACAGCGGACGGGTCCTCATCGGCGATGCCGACGTCACGTCGAGGCCTGCCGGCGAACGCGACATCGCGATGGTGTTCCAGAGCTACGCCCTGTACCCGCAGATGACGGTTCGCGACAACATCGAGTTCGGCCTCAAGTCGCGCCGAATGCGCTCATCCGAGCGGCAGGAGCGCGTCGCCGACGTGGCCGCGCTGCTCGGGCTCGGATCGTTGCTGTCGCGCCGGCCGGCCGAGCTGTCGGGCGGACAGCTGCAGCGCGTCGCGATGGGCCGCGCGATTGCGCGCAGGCCGCAGGCGTTCCTGATGGACGAGCCGCTTTCCAACCTGGACGCGCAGCTGCGCTCGTCCATGCGCGCCGAGCTGGTGCGCATGCGCGAGCGGCTCAAGGTCACGACGATCTACGTCACGCACGACCAGGTCGAGGCGATGACGCTGGGCGAGCGGGTGGCCGTGATGCGGGAGGGCACGATCCAGCAATGCGACACGCCGCGCAGGCTCTTCGACCGGCCCCGCAACGTATTCGTGGCGACGTTCATGGGGTCGCCGCCGATGAATCTGCTGAAGGCGAACGTGACCGCCGGAGGAGTCCGCTTCGGGAGGTACGAGCTGCCGCTCGAATCCGGTATCAGGATCCCGGACGCCGCACCTTCGACATTCCTCATGGGCCTGCGGCCCGGTGACCTGGCGCTCGATCGCAGCGCGCCCGGCCATTGGCCGCGAATCGAGGTGGTGCCGCACGCCATCGAGGAATACGGTCACGAGCGGATCGTGCGCTTTCGCTGCGACGCCCCGTCCGGCACGCACAATGACGCCGAGGTCAGCGCGCTCCTGAGCGGGCGCGATGTCGTCGCGGTCGGCGAGCGGGTGCGCCTCGGAGTCGACCCGGAGCATCTGCATTTCTTCGATCCGCACAGCGGCATTGCCATGGTTCCCGAGGGCTGAATGGTCGTTTGGAGCAAATCGATGTCCCGATTCGCAAAGCTGCTATTCATCTTTTTCGCCGGCGTTTCCGGCGCATCGACCGCGTGGGCGGCGAAGACGCAGAACGTCTTCCTGGTGATCGCGGACGGCGTGCGCTGGCAGGAGGTGTTCACGGGCGCCGATCCGTTGCTCCTCACGGACGCCGGCGGCAACTGGACGGCGGAAGATGAACTCAAGAGCAAGTACTGGAACGAAGATCCTCGCGTGCGGCGCCGGCTGCTGTTTCCCTTCCTGTGGGACACCGTGGCAACGCAAGGGCAGCTGTTCGGCAACCAGCAGTCCGGGAGCGTCGCGCGCGTCACGAATCCGTTCTGGTTCTCCTACCCCGGCTACAACGAGATGTCGACCGGGGTGGCCGACAAGCGCATCGATTCCAATGAATACGGCCCGAATCCCAACACCACGGTGTTCGAGTGGCTCAATGCCAAGCGGGGATTCGCCGGCAAGGTCGAGGTTTTCGGTACCTGGGCGGCGTTCGCGGACATCTTCAACGGCAAGCGCAGCGGCCTTCCGATCCGCACGGGCGGGACCCTCGTCGACGCGAACGACAAGAGCCCACAGGGCGAGCTGTTGAACGAGCTCTACCGCACGACCACGAGGCTCGAGGGCCCGGATCCCTTCGACTCATTCCTGCACGTGGTGGTACGGGAGCATCTGGGCACCCACAAGCCGCGCGTCATGTTCATCGGATACGGCGACACGGACAACTGGCAGCACATGGGGCGCTACGACAACCTTCTCGAGACCGCGCACTCCTTCGACGGATTCGTGGCCGACCTGTGGCGGCAGATCCAGTCGAGCCCGGATTACAAGGACCGGACCACGCTGATCATTTCGACGGATCACGGGCGCGGCAGCGGGCCCGTCGAATGGCGGGATCACGGAACCGGCCAGAAGGGTTCGGATAGCATCTGGATCGCCGTGATCGGGCCGGACACGCCGGCGCTCGGCGAGCGGGTGGCAGTGCCCGCGGTCACCCAGTCGCAGATCGCCGCGACCGTGGCGGAACTGGTCGGCGAGGACTATCGCTCCTTCAATCCCGCCGCCGCGCCGTCACTTCTCGAAGCGTTGGGCAGACGCTAGGCACTCACGGGACACGCGAAGGGGCCGGAATCATGACTTCAATGATGCGAAAGCTGTGCACCTCGGCTGCAGTTTCGGTCCTGCTGGTGTGCCACGGCGCGGACTCACGGTCCGAGGCGCCGACCTCGGTGATCGATGCCCGCACCGGAATTTATGACCCCGGGCTCGACGCCCGGGTGGAAACCCTGCTGGGCAAGATGACGCTCGAGGAGAAGGTTGGCCAGCTGGTCCAGTACTCGGCGGGCCAGCCGACGGGCCCCGGAACCGGGCGCACGGACTACGAGGACATGATCGCCAAGGGGCAGATCGGCGCGCTGTTCAACATCGCAACGGCGAAGGAGACTAACGCCTACCAGCGGATCGCGATGGAGAAATCGCGCCTTCGGATTCCGCTCGTGTTCGGGCTCGACGTCATTCACGGGTTCCGGACGGTATTTCCGGTGCCGCTGGCGCTGGCTTCGACCTGGGATCCGGCGCTGGTGGAACAGACCGCCCGCGTCGCGGCGCGCGAAGCCTCGGCGACCGGCATCCGCTGGACGTTCTCGCCCATGGTCGACATCGCCCGCGATGCCCGCTGGGGCCGCATGACGGAAGGCGCCGGCGAGGATCCGTTTCTCGGCTCGCAGGTGGCGGCCGCCTACGTGCGCGGCTACCAGGGGATGCGCCTGGACGCGCCGGGCAGCATCGCCGCATGCGCCAAGCACTACGTCGGGTACGGCGCCGCCGAGGCCGGCCGCGACTACAACACCACCGAGATTTCCGAGCACACGCTGCGCCAGGTCTACCTGCCGCCGTTTCGCGCCGCCGTCGATTCCGGAGCCGCGACGATCATGTCCGCCTTCAACGCGATCAACGGAGTACCCGCGTCAGCCAATGCGTTCACGCTGCGGCAGGTGCTGCGCAAGGAATGGGGATTTCGCGGCATTGTCGACAGCGACTGGGAATCGGTGCGCGAGCTGATCCAGCATGGAATCGCGAACGACCGGGCCACCGCGGCCCTCAAGGGATTCCTCGGCGGCGTCGACATGGACATGGCGAGCAGCGTCTATCACGACCACCTGGCGCAATGGGTGAGCTCCGGCGCGATTCCAGTGGAGCGCCTCGACGAAGCGGTGCGGAATGTCCTGCGCGTAAAGATCGCGCTGGGGCTGTTCGAGCGCCCCTATGCCGACGAAGCGCGCGAAAGTGACGCCATGCTGCGTCCGGACGGCGTGGCGTTGGCGCAGAGGGCGGCCGAGCGCTCCTTCGTGTTGCTGAAGAATTCCCCGGGGCCCGGCAAGGCGCCGCTCCTTCCACTCTCGAGCGGCGCCCAGCGCATCGCGCTGGTCGGTCCGCTCGCCGACGACCTTCCGAGCGCCCTGGGATCCTGGGCAGGACTCGGCAAGAGCGAGGACGTGGTCTCCTTCCGCGCCGCGCTCGCGAAGCGCGTGGGCGAGCGGAACCTGGCTGTCCTCAAGGGCGTTGGCACCACGGGCGGGTCCGACGAAGAGCTGGCGGCGGCCGTCGCTGCGACCGCGAAAGCGGACGTCGTCATCCTGACGTTGGGCGAGGCGGGCGGCGAGATGACCGGCGAGGCCACCTCGCGTGCGCATCTCGGGTTGCCCGGGCGGCAGCAGGAATTGCTCGAGAAAGTCGTCGCCACCGGAAAGCCGGTGGTGCTCGTTCTTTTCAGCGGACGTCCCCTGACGCTGCCCTGGGCGTTCGAGCACGTACCGGCCGTGCTGGCCGCGTGGCTCCCCGGCATCCAGGCGGGACCGGCCCTCGTGCGCACGCTTTTCGGCGAGTCCAATCCGTCCGGCAAACTGGTCGTGAGCTGGCCCCGCAGCGTCGGCCAGCTGCCGCTTTACTACAACGCGCTCAATACGGGGCGTCCGGCCGACAAGAGCGACCTGACGAATCCGCCCGGCGACAGCACCGATACCTACGTCTCGCGCTACATCGACGAGCGGAACGATCCGCAGTTTCCGTTCGGACACGGACTTTCGTACACGACCTACCGCTACGGGCCGATCGAGCTCGGGGCGGCGCCGCTCAAGTCCGCCGACCTGAATGTGACCCTGCGGGACAGAGCGGTGCGAAACAAGGCAGTGCTGACGGCGAGCGCCGACGTCACGAATACCGGCTCGCGAGCCGGCGAAGAGATCGTTCAGATGTATGTCCGGCTCATGGGAACCAGCGTGGCCCAGCCGGTGCGCGCCCTGAAGGGATTCCAGCGGGTTTCCCTGGCACCCGGCGAAACGAAGAGGGTGGCATTTGAACTCGTGCCTGAAGCTTTCGCGCTGTGGAATGAGCGCAACGAGTGGGTTGTCGAGCCGGCGAAAGTGGCCGTGTGGATCAGCCCTGACTCGGGGCATGGCGTGCCCGTTACTGTCCAGATTGAGCCGTAAGCGGCAATGATGCGACTGCGGATCGCTGGGTTCCTGCTCGGAATTGCGGGGTTGCAGGCCGCCGCATGCGCCGAGACGATCCTCTTCGTCGGCAACAGCTTCACGGCCGGCTCGGGTTCGGAGGTCGAGCGCTTTCAACCGGAAACCGTGGTGGATCTCAACCGCGAAGGCGTCGGCGGCGTGCCGGCCCTGTTCGAGGCTTTCGCCCGCCAGTCGGGACTCCCATATGACGTCCATCTCGAGGTGGCCGGCGGCATGAGCCTGGACTTTCACTTCGAGCAGAAGTCGGCGCTCATCGCGCGCGCCTGGGATCACGTGGTCCTCCAGGGCTACAGCACGCTCGACGCGGACTCGCCCGGCGATGCGGCGAAGATCATCGAATTCTCGGACCGGCTCGCGAAGCTGTTCCACGCGGAGAATCCAGAAGTCGACGTACGTCTGGTCGCCACCTGGTCGCGCGCGGACCAAACCTATCTGGCGTCTGGC